>JASFJY010000181.1:0-6499 GCA_050119415.1 Chromatiales bacterium
GGAGTCCTTCCACCTCTGGCGCGGCGTACTGCCGGAGACGCCGCCGGTCATCACCATGCTGCGTGAACACTAACCCATTGATTTGAGCTAGCGCCTGGCGCGATATGTCGGAACCCGCTCCCGCGGGCGATAAGTTCTTTCGATTCCCTATCGCCCAGGGGACTGGGCTCCTACACATAGTTTGCTCGGCAATCCTGATACCCCTTCTATTACCAGGCTTTACTGAGGCTACTGTAAAATATTCGACACTTTCCATGGCATGCTCGACGTCAAGCACCATGGGCGTGGTAACTCTGTATGCCGGCAGGACTGCTGGCTGGACACGCCGCGTTCGAGCCAGGAATCATTTTCAGCCGCAGATATATGTCGAAATTATTTACATTGCCAATATTCAAAAAAAAACACCGAGTATCTAACTCCCTATAAGCGCTCATAATTTTCATTTCAGGCATATATGTTGCAATCGCAACAGCCATAACAAGGTAATCACAGATCTTCTTTTGATTGCCTTGCGGCGTCCAGACACCTGTGTCCGTGGTTTCTGAGTGAGCCCTGCGTGCGACATCTGAATTCGCCAGCTTAATAAAAAATCGCAACCGTACCCTTAGGCCGGATGAGATTTCAATATTGCAAGGCAGGTCAAGCGCTTGTGCAATGTGCCCCGATGAGCCCACAGATTCAGGTCACAGGCATACCCGGATTTTTACAGCGTGTTTTTCACGAAATTTAATTTACAAAGGAAGCAGCAAATGAAAAAAGCATTCTCTTCACGTGCAAGCGCACTTCTCTTCGCCGGCTTGATCTCTTCTGTTGGCTCGTCCCAGGCTGCGCTTGTCAGCATAGACAACCTGACAGTCAGCTGGCTGGATGCAACACCGTCGAGCGCCGCGACAATACGCGGGAACGGCTCCAGCTCGGCCTCAATGTTCTGGGGTAGGCCTATGGGTCCGAGTGGCCAATCCGGCTACGCGTTTACTACGGCCTCCACCCCCATATCCTATGAAGTACCCCCTGCATCGCCAGATTTTTTGCTTGGTAGCTGGACCCATTACAACAATCCAATTACCCCCCCCTTGATGGAGTCCGTACGCTTGATGCTTTCCGCCGAAATCAGCGTGGACAGTGTTTCTCAGGGCACAAAGAACTTCTACTTTGATTTTACCCATAACGAAACGCCCAATGACGCTTTTCGCTGCGCGAATGGTGGATGGAATCTTTTTGGCGTGAATCGCAACGGTTGCGCTGACATCGTAGATATCACCTATAACGACCTTTCGGACAGTTTTTTCGTGGATGGGACACTTTTCACCCTCGATCTAGCGAGTGGCTCAACGCATTTCGAAACAGTGGAACGCTGGAGAAACGCGTTTAACCTGTACGCATCATTTGTCGCCTCAAATACCTCTGTACCCGAGCCTTCAACATTGATGCTGCTCAGTACAGGGCTCGCTTTTTTGGGGTTTGCACGCCGGCGCATGAGCAAGGACACACCCGCTCATTAACCTGAATGTTTCACCCGGGAACGTGATGATCGCGCCGGGCTCGTCGTTCAGCGGCGAGACCGGCGTGGCTCGGTTACACTTTGTAGCCTGCTTTCCATACACAGCTACTGCTGATCGCTCTCGATCTTCTCCAGTTTCTGCTTCATATCCATCGCCCTGGCCCTATAGCCGGAAGCCAGGGGATGCCCGGGATCGAGGGTCAGGATCTTGTCCCACAGGGCTATGGCCCGATCCAGTTCCTGATGACGAAAATGGCTCATGGCCTTCCTGTGGTAGTCGTCCGTCAGTTTCTCCCGACAAGCCAGCTGGGCCTCTTTGGCCGGAGTGTTTTCCGGATCGTAGATAAGCGACTGGGTAAACATCTCGTAGGCGTTTTCCACCTGCCCCCCATTGAGGAGATCGCTACCGAGTCGGTAGAGCTTGCGTGCCTCCAGCTTATCCTCAACCCGGATCAGGTCCTTGATCGCCTGCTCATCCCCGGCATCCAGCACTACCACCTTTTCCAGCATCATGCGGGACTGCTCCAGGTCATCCGCTCGGCCAAGTTGTTCCGCATATTCTCTGTAGTAGGCTATCTGCAGCTTTTGCAGCGCTTTCTCGTGGGCATAAGGTCCACCCTCCTTCTCCAGTTGGGAGATGGCACCCGGCAGGTCCCCTGTGGCATGGTGTTTCCTTGCCGTACCGATCACTTGATCCAAAGTCGGTGGCGGCGGCACAGCAGGCCGTGAATCGCTCTGACTTGTTGATACCTGCGGCTGTGTCAGATCCGAGCGATCATCCGGGGCTGCCTGCATGGCGGCGGACTCCCCCCTCCCATCGGAGGATGGAGCTTCGCTTGCGGGGGGCGAGGTACTGCGACGGAGCTTCTTTTTCTTCTTCGACTTGCGCCATAAGTCTTCTGGCATCTTACCCGGCACCCGAATACGGTCTCCGGGCGCAAGCTTGCTCGGATTTTCCAGTTTGTTGTAGCGGGCGAGGCTAACGAATTTCATGGGATCCTCAAGAAACTTCCCGGCGATGATGGAGAGAGAGTCACCGCTCTCCACCTCGTAGTAAAAGCTCTTCACGCCGAGATACTCGATAGGATCCGCGTCTATCTGCTGGAGCAGATTGTCGGCAATCTGCAGTCCGGGCTTCTCCTGCAACGCCCAATTGAGCTGATTGCGGGCGTTTTCATAGTCGCCCTGCTCCAGCATCTGTAATGCCTTTCGCACCCGAAGCGACGCTGGCAGGTCATCCGGCGGCGCCACGATTTCGGGCTCGATCTCCTGCTCGGGCGGTTCGGCAACAATTTCTGGCTCGGGCTCCGGCACAGGACGAAGCACAAGGTTTTGGCAGGCAGAGATTGTAACAGCAGCTGTCAGCAGCAGGGCGAGTTTACCTATAGTCCTGATATCCATATTGGCCTCATTCCATGACTTGTCTAATTGGCTTGAGTGGTTGTATTGCGACCGTCGGGCGTGGCGACGACCTCCACCAGAATCAGTGTGACATTGTCGGTCCCACCACGGTCCAGGCATTGGGCAAGGAGTCTGGCGGCCGCCTCTTGCAGGGGATAGCGCTCCAGGACGGCGGCGATCTCGGTATCCGCCAGCTCTTTGTTGAGGCCGTCGCTGCAAAGCAGAAAACAGTCCCCTACACAAGGTTCGATGAGTTCCGCTTCAAGTTCCAGTGTGTCGCCCGCCCCCACGGCACGGGTGATGTAGTTAGCAATGGAGGCGGCCCCAATCGAGTGATCATCTGCGAACACGCCTTCCAATTGTTCCTCCACCTGACTGTGATCCCGGCTCAACTGCCTCAGGCTGCCCCGTCGATAGAGATAGATGCGGCTGTCACCGGCCCACAGATAGAGACAGTAGTCTTCGTGAGCGAGTAGCACCACCACCGTGGAGCCAATGATGCCGCTGTCACGGCGCTGCGACTCCTGTTGCAGCTGGAGATTGACCCGCTGCAGGCGGCGGTCGATCTCACTGGCCAGGTTACCGAGATTCTCCCCCTGGGGCTGAAGTGTCTCCATGGCCTCGACGATCATTTGCGAGGCCAGGTCCCCGGCACTGTGGCCGCCCATGCCGTCGGCCACTATCCAGAGGCCCAGGTCGGGTCGGTCGAGCAAGGCATCCTCATTGAGATGACGCACCTTGCCCCTGTCGCTCTGATGAGTCGATCGCCATTCGAAGCCAAGTGTGTTCATACCGACTGTCCCTTACCCGCCCAGCCGGTCCTGATGCCCGGTAGTGCGCAAGGCACTGCTGGCGGGGCGATAGGCTTCCGACAACTCGGGGGATTCATCGTCGCCATCCTTGAGTCGTCTCCAACGGGGCCTGGTGATAGATTCCGGAATCGATCTCCTCCCAACCGTGCTGACGCCAGGCACCGTCGATCAGACCGCTGATACCACGCATCTGCGGCAATCCCTGACAGACGAGCAGGGATGGGGCGATGTGTTCTGAGCCCTCGGTCCACCAAAGACTGTAGGCAAACAACAACTTCCTCATCAGGTGGGGTAGGAAGCAGGGATAAAAGGCACCCAATGATGCGGGGCTGTCGAGAGGGGTGTGCCATGCGTTGTTCAGGTGTTTGGTCCGGGCTGCCTTAGGCCGAGTGATCGACTCAACGGGCGGCATCTCGATGCTCGTCAGCTGCTGCTCCAGAGCCTCCATGCTGAAGTCATCCTCCAGACAGCTGAGGGTGAGCTGCTCCAGACGCGCATACCAGCTCTCCGCCCGTTCCAGGAAGCGAAACAGGTTGCATTCAGGTTCAAGCTGTCCAGCCAGAGTGAAGGGGTAGTAACGCCCAACCCGGTCGACGCTGGGCATGAGAATGCCGGCCCAGGCCTGTTCGCCGCAGATGCCGGGGGAGAGGGCAAAACGCCACAAAGGGCTGGTCAGGTAGTGTTCGAGCCAGATCTCCCCCAGCTGGTCACGACTATTGGTTATCACCTCCTGCAACCAAGTCTCCCAGGGAGCGATGAAACTGCGCGGCAGGCGTCGGGTGACGAAGTCGCCCAGGGATGGAATCTTGCCGTACAAACCGGGGATTCGGCCGCCGGCGAGGGGGCTTAAAGTCTGGTCGGACACTGGAACTCCACGATCTCTTTCAGCATGAATGGATTGAGGGCACCGCTGGAACGCAGTTGAAAACGGGCCTTGCGACCACCCACATCGAATTTCACCTCAATGGTTTCCGGCGAATTCGTGGTCGAGGTCCGTGCCCGGTCGAGTATGCGAAACCAACCCCAGGGGCCATCTTCGGACATACCGGAGGGCAGATCGCCTGCGGGAGGCGCCAGCAGCACCTTGGTGTCACTGATGCCCGAGTCGCCGGGCCAGACCAAGCGATTCCAGCGACTCGGTCCATGGTTGTAGGTGACCCGTTGATCGGCGATCAGTAGGGTGATCTGGCGAATGGTGGTGTCCATGTTGAGGGGTTTGAGTTCAAAATGGATCAAGGGGCTGGTTTCTGCATCCTCGAAAAAGGCATCACGGATGATCGCGGCACGCTGAAACTGCAGCAGGGTGCCGGCCGGGATTCCCAAGGTGCGGCTGCCCGCCGCATTCCAGCGCCAGATGCGGCTGGAGGTATCGACAAAGTCCTTCAAATACGTGTCGAAGAAGTTCTCCATCATGCCGCCAGGCCCGAAAAAGCGGCCGAAATCGTTGATGGTCGCCTCGATCTCGCTGTCGTGATCCAGAGGGTAACGTCCCGCCAGACTGCGCTGGCAGAAGGGCCTCAGCCGGGTGGTCCAGACCGCGTTCATCTGCTCGCGCACCTTGGAGACGGCCAGATTGGCGCTTTCTACGGCCAGGGTGTTGAGCATCCCTGTTAGAGGTTCGGGTTGCCGCTTGGCCTCCAGTCTGAGACGTCCGATCACACTGCCGCCACCGGTCTCCCGGGCGGCGTCGAGCACTTGCGTCGAACGGCGACTCATAGCGAGACCGTTGACATAGGCATAGAGTTCGTTGAGCAAAGCCAGGGGCTCCTGCAGCGCCGGCCCTTCACCTTCTACGGATTGCAACAAGCGGTTGAGATCGGCGAAATGACGGTCCACCGGGGTTCCAGGTATCGCCTCTGGCCGAGACGGCTTCTCCTCCTGCTGCCTGACCTGGAGGATAGCGGCAAGTCGGTCGGTAATCCCTCCGGCATCTTTACCGGCATGCTCGGCGGCCTTTTGCACGGCGCCCGGCAGTTGCGCAAGGCGGGTCTGCTGCCGAATCAGTTTCAGATAGCTCAACAGTGGCGAACGCTCCGAGGAGAGCAGATTGAGCACCTCCACCGCTTGGCGCAGATTGCGCAGGGGCACAATCCGAACATCGGCCAACAGCGCCTCCCAAATCCGGATGTATTCGTCGTAGTAGAGGTCCTGCACCCGCATGCTCAGCGCGCCCAGATCTATCCTACCGCTAAGGCGTTCCAGTTCCGGGCCGAGAATCCATTTCTCCTCCAGCAAGCGGTTGGCGATCTTCAGATGCTCCTTGAGAAAGAGTTTATGATGACCCTCGTAGGTGAACAGGGCGGGAATCTCCATGCTCAGCGGCTCGCCTGAACGACGCACGAACAGCAGACTGGCATCGGGCCCCAGCTCGCGGTCGAGTTTCAGGGGCGGCACCACAGAGACATCCAAGCCGGTGCGCTTGAGCCGACTGTAGACCCGTTCCGCCAGGGGAAGCCGCAAGAGGTCATCCCGCACGCTTCTCACCAAGGCGTGATCGAGGGGCAGGCTCGGCGGCATCGGCATGATCTCGAGCAGCGCCTGCAGATGGTTGGCCAGCGCTTGACGCGCCTGGGCCTGCTCGGCACCCGGCAGGGTCAGTTGCCACTGCAGCAGCATCCACGCCTTCACCGTGTTGGCATCGAAATGCTGCCGGTCATCAAACATCAGGTAGACCTTGAGCGCCTCGTAGAGATAGTCGGGGTTGTTGCCCTGCTGTCTCAGCTGCTCCTCCAGAATCAGGATAAGGCGCGGCAACATCAGGTTCTTGAGTGCATTGTGATAGGCG
>JASFJY010000182.1:0-6476 GCA_050119415.1 Chromatiales bacterium
ATAACATAGGTTATGGCATCTGTTTCATTCAATAATTGTAAATTGGTAATACCCCAGCTCGTCAAATATCCGCTAACTGTCTGTTCAAAGCTTGCCCGATTGCTGATCGTGATCGCGGATCGCCCTTCGTAGCGTGTAATCTGCTCATCGACATGAGTCATTAGTTCGAGCTCAAAATAGAATCTGCTACCCGATCCCAGAGTGCTTTCTACGTATATCTCGCCTCCCATCAACCTGATGAGATCACTGGAGATTGCGGTACCTAAACCGGTGCCGCCCACCTTGCGCGTGTGGGAATCATCCACTTGGGAAAAGCGATCGAATATTGTCGGCAGTCTATCTTCCGGTATGCCGATACCTGAATCGATGATCTCGAAGCGGATCTTAACGGACCCTCCCCTGTTTTCGACCAGATTGACGCGTATCTCAACGAAACCTTCGTGGGTAAACTTGATAGCATTGCTCACCAAATTCATGAGGACCTGCTTCAGTCGAACCTGATCGCCTTCCAGCTTAAATGGGATATCGGGCGAGATATGGACGTGAAAACGTATACCAATATTTTCCGCCATCGATTTGTAGGTCTTGGAAACAAACGAAACAAGCGCATGCAGATCGAAGGCCTTTTGTTCAATGTTCAGGCAACCTGCCTCTATTTTCGAAAAATCGAGGATATCGTTCAAAATACTCATTAAGTGCTTTGACGATTTTTCAATGGTACTGATCTTCTTGATTGTCGGCACACTGTGCGACTCGGCGAGCATCAATTCACTGACGCCGATGATACCTGTCAGTGGTGTTCTGATCTCATGGCTCATATTGGCCAGAAATCTCGATTTAGCTTCATTGGCCTGCAATGCCTGCTGCTTGGCGATGACCAGTTTTCTAAGCAGGTGAGAGACGAAAATGGGGATAATGATATTTGTGATCAAAAGGCTATAGCTAAGGAATTCGTGCGTTACCCAGAATGTAGCTGTCTGAATGACAAACAGAAAACCTATATTGGAAAGAAAAGTCGCCATGTAGAGATAATGAACACCGAACCTGACACCATAACCGACTGTGATCAGCAGCATAATCGTATAGAGAGGTGCACCATATTCACCCAAGCTGTAGAGACCGTAGAAGACGATCGCATTATCACCAACCAGGGAGATCCCCTTTCTGATCGGCGAGGGATGCCTATAGAAGAAGAAGCTGACCAGGATCAGGATGGAGAAAAGCGCATAACTCGAGGAGGCAACCAGCGGAAAGAACCGCTCGTAGGCGACTTGGGGAAAAAACAGATGCAAGGAAAATACATAGCTCGTGAACAGCAGGATGAATATAAGCCGTACGATCCCCTGTTCGAACTCCTGCTGAGACTCAGCATCCAGACCGTGCATAGATATGGCGATGCCCAGAGGCTCCAATAATGTCGAAATCGTCCTGTTTGTCATTTTCAGTTACCCGAAAGTGAACGTCTTTCGCCCAAGCCTAATGCAAGACAGGTGAGTATCCCTGATACTTGTCATTGTATTTCGGCAATATGCAAGAATTCTTAACTTACTAGAAATAGTAGGTTACCTGAAATATTCCGCTTTTCTGTTATCTATCTATATCTATAGAGATATTAAACATCGAACCCAAAGAAATAATTCCCATAGATCATGAAGGGTGACTGAATTCGTTCATCAGGTAATTAACGATTTGAGTAAATTTCAACCCTATCCCGGAACCTGGAGTGTTCAAACTGATTGCGCGCTTTATGAAAATTTTTTCATAATCGAAAATCCTCATCTTGATGGCGAGACGGGTACGAGGGTGCGCTTAGCGTGTGTAGGTTAGACTCTGTGATTTGATACCGACCATCTGAAATGAAAAAAAACCGGCGAACGCCGGGCAAACGGAGGATCAACATCGCTGTTAAAAAATATTTGCGTAAACCGGGCCAACGTATAGTTTTCCATCTTTATCAATACATTAAAGAGATCCACTTAGTTGATATAGATTATTCGGGCACCATCAATAATCATACTTCGCACCAAAATCATGCATAGGGGCAGCAACTAAACCCGAATGTTTCACCCGGGAACGCCATGACCGCGCCGGAATCGTCGTTTACATGCGGACTTGCGATTGAATCCATCCTTAGCTCCGAAAACGGCGCATACCTGTGCCACACCTCAATAGCAACCTATTGATTATTAGTCAAAAAACTTAAGTTGGTTTATTTTCTAAGGGACCGGGTGAAACAATCGGATCAAAGGCGAACTGTGTGTCTGTGAGATCGTCGACTCACTCGAGATTCCGCAAGCAAAAAACATCGAAACACCTGGCAATGCTGAGAAATCGCAGCGTTATTCACCCCAGACGACAGCGACTACACTGCAAAATTGCCCCTGACAGAGCAGCACAGTAAACCGCTTAGAACACCAGGTTCATCATCAACATCATGACCGCCAAAAAGAGGACCGTCATGATACCGCCGGCGCGGATAAAATCAGCCACACGGTAACCAGCCGGCCCCATAATCAAGGCATTCACCTGATGGGTCGGAATAAGAAACGAATTGGAAGTAGCCAGAGCCACCGTCAGTGCGAAAACCGCCGGATTGGCGCCGGCGCCAACCGCAATGTTGACCGCCAATGGAACCAGCAGCACGGTGGCACCCACATTGGACATTACAAGGGTAAAGAAGGTAGCCAACGCCGCCACCGCTGTCTGAATCACCCACAGAGGCATGTCTCCGACCACGGAGAGCACTTGATCGGCGATCCACTTAGCCGTGCCTGAGGTCTCTACCGCCAAGCCCAGTGGAATCAGTGAAGCGAGCAGAAATACGGTTTTCCAGCTGACCGAGCTGTACGCCTCCTCGATCTTCAGCACGCCGGAGAGCACCATGCCAATGGCGCCGGTCAAAAGCGCAACCGAGAGCCGGATATCGCTGAACAGCACCATGGAGAGGGCAATGGCGAAGAAGAATCCCGCCCATCCCACTTTATGGGGCCGCAGTTCCTCGTGGGGATACTCCGTGGTCACCACGACGAAATTCTTATCCGTCTCGATGCGTGCCAAGGCATCCCAGGAAGTATGCACTACAAGTGTATCGCCGGCCATTAAAGGCATATTGCGGATATCATCGCCTTCTCGCAGGGTTTTTCCGCTGCGGTGCAGACCGATCATGGCCAGGCCATAGGTCTTGCGCATCCAGACATCACGGGCGCTCTTGCCGATCAGGTTGGAGCCTGGCGGGATAACCACTTCGGCGATACCCGCAGTGTTAGCGGCCAGATCATTGGCGAAGGTACGCATCACATCGCGCTTCTTTAGACCAAAGGTCTTGATGAAGTGCTCCAGTGCGTCTGGATCGCCGACCACACCGAGCACCATGCCGGACTGGATCGCTATATCGCGGGCCAGGGCGCCTGGACCTACGCGGGTTGACTCACCGGAGATTTTGCTGGCGATGACACGCACCCTATAGGCGGTCTCAACATCATCCAGAAGCTTGCCGATAAGGCTGCTGGTATCGGTGACCACTAACTCCTTCAGTGTATAGCTGACGCCATATACGTCATGAAAATATTGCATTGAATCGATTCCGCTGGCGCTGATTTCGGTCTTGGTGGCCGGCAGTATGTAACGGCCGGCCAGTACGAAGTAGATAATGCCGGCAACCACCAGCGCAACGCCCACCGGCGTCACAGAAAAGAGCCCCCAGGTTTCCATTTGTTGCTCCGGGGACAGCGCCTTGTTGGAGGTCAGGATCAGATCGTTGAGCAAAATCAGCGGACTGGAGCCTACCATGGTCATGGTACCGCCGAGAATGGCGGTGAAGCCCATAGGCATCAGCAGCCGCGACATGGGCAGGCCCGAACGGGCTGAGATGCGCGAGACCACCGGTAAAAACAGAGCCGCGGCGCCCACGTTCTGCATGAAGGAGGAGATAAAGCCGACGGTGGCGGAGATGATCGGGATAATGCGGTTTTCGGTGGTGCCACCGATCTTGAGAATGAAACCGGCAACCTGGGTCATCAATCCCGTCTTGTCGAGCCCGGCGCCAATGATCATCACCGCGATGATGGAGATCACTGCATTAGAGGCGAAACCGTCAAAAAGCTGCTTGTTGTCCACCAGCCCCTGTTGCAAACCCAATGCCGGCGCCAAAAGTGAAGTCAAACCCAACAGCACCATGACGGTAACGGCGGCCACGTCCACGTCCACGATCTCAAAAGCAAACAAGTAGACGGTCAACAAAAGCAGGCCCGAAGTCCAAGCGATCTCGGTGGAGGGGACGACACTCGACAGGGCAAGGCCGCCAAGGAAAAACAGCAGTCCGGCAATGAACTGCTTGAGCGTAAGTAGGTTCTTTAAGGAGAGCGTCATTTTTTCCAGCAGGGCCATGGTCTTATCTTTGTTTGAATGGGGTACTCATTTGCTTTCGGATAGACGCTGGACGGTATGGCATTCCGAAAAGATGCGCTGGGTGCACCGGGCACAAATCGATTTGTCCAGTTTATGGAAGATGGCATGAATCGCCGCATGCTTGGACTGAAAGACATTGCGCGCTCCAGTGGCATCCAAACAGCCGCACTGCTCCAGTGAATTCCACAATCCGCCTTTGACCTTGACGAGATAGAAGCCGCCTCCCATCTGCTTGCGGCGTATCGCCTCCGCCTCGAGGGCATGCCCACCTTGAAGATCGACGAAATTGATGCCGTCAGCGATAATCGCCAGGTGCTTCTGCTGCGGTGATTCCGTACGCAGACGATCGAATCGATCCTGCAGATGACTCACTGAGCCGAAGAAGAGCGAGCCGTCGATTCTCAGCATTTTCAACTGCGGGCACTCGGGCAGTGCGGGATCGCTTGAAAAGGCGTGTTTGTAGAGCCGCGGATCGGGAACCAGGCTGACGATGTTCGGCTTGGAGACCCGCTCCAGGTAGATAATCAATGACAACAGTACACCGGCAAAAATGGCAAACTCCAACTCAAGAAACAGCGCACTGAAGAAGGTGACCGCCAACACCGAGGTCTCGCGTTTGGAAGCGCTCAGGATATGCCTGATTTCTTTGAAATCGATAAGACTCCAGGCGACCAGAAACAGAATGCCTGCCATCGCGGCTTTCGGCAGATAGCTGGCCAGCGGCGCCACCAGCAATACGATCACCATCAGCAGAAAACCGGCAATCACCGCCGCCAGCGGTGTCCTGGCGCCGGCCTGAAAATTGAGTCCGCTACGGTTGAAGGAGCCGGTGGCCACGTAGCCCGAAAAGAAAGAGCCTGCGATATTCGACAATCCCTGTCCGATGAACTCCTGGTTGCCGTCGATTCGGTAGCCGCCTTTCGCGGCCAGTGAGCGGCCGATAGAGACCGCTTCGGTCAAGGCGAACAGGGTGACCGCCAGGGCGGTGGGCGCCAGATCCTTTATATTCTGCAGGGTTAAATCGGGAGCGGAGAGCGGCGGCAGACTGGAGGGCAGCGCCCCTACTGTCTCGATATGAGTCACCACATCACCCAACAGATAGTTGAGCAGCGTGGCCAGCAGGCTGCCGAACGCCATGGCGCCAATCATATAAGGTATGCGTGGAAACCAGCGTTTGAACGCCAACCCTGAAAACAGGGTCGATAGCGAAACCAGCGTCACCCAGGGATCGATCTCTGTCAGTTGTCTGGAGAACTGCAACAGGATGTCGTGCAGATGCCCCCCCCGCTCAATCTCGACGCCGAAGAAATACTTCAGCTGCTTGGCGGCAATCAAAAGAGCGGCGCCCGCTGTGAAGCCGACCACCACGGAGTGGGAGATGAAGTTGACCAGTGCCCCCATGCGCGCCAGACCGAGCACCAGCTCGAAGACGCCGACCATGAACGTCAGGGTCAGCGCCAGCGAGACATAGTCAGGCGTGGCCGGGGTGGCGTAGATCGACAGGGCGGAGAAGAGCACCACCGAAGCGGCGGTGGTGGGTCCTGAAACCAGGTGTCGCGAGGAGCCGAACAGGGCGGCGATAATCGCCGGTACCATACCGGCGTAGAGGCCGTATTGGGGAGGCATGCCCGCGATGGTGGCGAATGCCACGCCCTGCGGCAGCACGACGACGGCGCCGGTCAGGGCCGCTGTGAAATCGGCTTTCAAGTCATTGCGCTGGACGCCGGGGAGCCAATTCATAAACGGGAACAAAAATCCCCATCCATGTAAAAAAACGGAACGGCTAGGCATCTCTGGATCTCATGGTCCGAACACTTGATAAAAAAATAAAGAACAGCGCGACCGACACTACTCCAGTTGCCGATATCAGGCTTGTCGGTTGTTTTTCAGCCCTTACCTGGGCATCAGGAAAGAGACCTATCATACCGCAGACGCAAGCGAAAAGTGTAGAAAACTAAGCAGGTTAAAGCGGCGTTACGCAATCAAATTTTTTAATCCATGCCCAATATGGAACACTATTTAACTGGGATGCTGTCATGACTATGGCGTCTGATCAGACCGCTCTGCGG
>JASFJY010000183.1:0-6389 GCA_050119415.1 Chromatiales bacterium
AGAGGCACGACCATTCTCTCGGTACGGCGCAACGGCAAGGTAGTGATCGGCGGCGACGGCCAGGTCTCTCTCGGCAACACCGTAATGAAGGGCAACGCCCGCAAGGTGCGCCAGCTCTATAAAGGCAATGTCATCGCCGGTTTCGCCGGCGCCACGGCCGACGCCTTCACCCTCTTCGAGCGCTTCGAGGGCAAACTGGAGAAACACCACGGCCATCTCACCCGCGCCGCCGTTGAGATGGCCAAGGACTGGCGCACCGACCGCACCCTGCGTCGCCTGGAGGCCCTGCTCTGCGTGGCCGACGCCAAGGCCTCGCTGATCATCTCGGGTACCGGCGACGTCATCGAGCCCGAACACAACCTGATGGCCATCGGCTCCGGCGGCTCCTTTGCCCAGGCCGCCGCCCGCGCCCTGCTGGAGAATACGGAAATGAGCGCGCGCGAGATCGTCGAAAAGGGTCTCGGCATCGCCGCCGACATCTGCATCTACACTAACCAAAACCTCGTACTCGAAGAACTCGACAGCGAGCATTAAAGCTGAAAGCCTGAAACCCATGTCTGAAATTACCCCGCAACAGATCGTTGCCGAGCTGAACAAGCACATCATCGGCCAGGCCGACGCCAAGCGCGCCGTGGCCATCGCCCTGCGCAACCGCTGGCGCCGCGCCCAGGTACCGGAGGATCTGCGCAACGAGATCACCCCCAAGAACATCCTCATGATCGGCCCCACAGGCGTCGGCAAGACCGAGATCGCCCGCCGCCTGGCCAAGCTGGCCAACGCCCCCTTCCTCAAAGTGGAGGCGACCAAGTTCACCGAGGTGGGCTATGTAGGCCGTGAGGTCGACTCGATTATCCGCGAACTGGCCGACTCCGCCGTGAAAATGGTGCGCGAGGAGGAGATGGCAAAGGTCGCCGACGAAGCCAGCAGCGCAGCCGAGGAGCGTATCCTCGACGCCCTGCTGCCGGCGCCCAAACCCAGCGGATGGGAGGACGACACAGCCAGCACCGGCATCTCCAGCGCCACCCGCGATAAGTTCCGCGAAAAAGTCCGCAACGGCGAGTTGGACGAGAAGGAGATCGAGGTCGAGGTCAGCGCCTCCCCGGTGGGGGTTGAGATCATGGCGCCCCCCGGCATGGAAGAGATGACCAGCCAGCTGCAGGGCATGTTTCAGAATCTGGGCACCGGCCGCAGCCGCAGGCGCAAACTGCGTCTCAAGGACGCCTTCAAAGTGCTGCGTGACGAGGAAGCGGCCAAACGCATCAACGAGGAGGACCTGAAGCTGCGCGCCCTGGAAACGGTCGAACAGCACGGCATTGTCTTCATCGACGAGATCGACAAGGTCACCAGCCGGGCCGAGGCCAGCGGCGCCGATGTCTCCCGCGAAGGTGTACAGCGCGATCTGCTGCCCCTGGTGGAGGGCTGCACCATCTCCACCAAACACGGCATGGTGAAGACCGACCATATCCTCTTCATCGCCTCCGGCGCCTTCCATCTGGCCAAGCCCTCGGACCTGATCCCGGAACTCCAGGGCCGGCTGCCGATCCGCGTCGAGCTCAGCGCCCTCACGGTAGAGGATTTCACCCGCATCCTGACCGAACCCGATGCCTCCCTGACCGAACAGTACCAGGCCCTGCTGGCCACCGAAGCGGTGACGCTGCAATTCACCGAGGAAGGCATCCGGCGCATCGCCGAGACCGCCTGGCAGGTCAACGAAACCACCGAGAACATCGGCGCCAGGCGCCTGCATACTGTGATGGAGCGGCTGCTGGAGACCATCTCCTTCGAGGCCTCAGAACATGCCGGGGAGAGCATCACCATCGATGGCGCCTACGTAGACGAGCACCTGTCGAGGCTGGCGGCGGACGAGGATCTGAGTCAGTACATTCTCTGAATTATTAACCGGATATTTTTCGTCGGCGTTTGAGTTAGAATGAGTAACAGAACAGACTCAGAGATGCAGAGATACGCTGCATAAAGCATGTCGAGTAGGTTGCAATAAGCCCCTGACTAAAAACAACTTGTCTACATACAAGCCAGATGAGCCCAACGGTATTCAAGGAGAAAGGCTACAGGTTTTTCTTTTTTTCAAGAGAAGAAGAGCGCCCACACGTACATGTGATTTCTGCTGACGGCGAAGCGAAATTCTGGCTGGAGCCGGATATTGAAATAGCAAAGAATTATCGTTTTTCGAATCGACAGATCAATGAAATAGCAACACTGGTTGAGGTCCATTACGATGAGCTCACAAATGCTTGGCGAGAACACTTCAGCCATTGAAGTCACCAATATATCCGCTCATGGATTCTGGCTTTTATACAATGGTAAGGAACTCTTTCTCTCGTACGAAAGCTTTCCGTGGTTTAAAGACCAGACAGTAAAAGCGATAGCCCACGTCGACGAGCAGTCACCAGGTCACTTCTACTGGCCCGATCTCGATATCGATTTAACCGAAGAGATCATCGAGCATCCGGAGCGTTATCCACTGATAGCCGATCAGGAACACCACTGAACGATCCATTTCATTTCCAAACAACCGGCAGAGAAAACAGCGTCAGCAAATACGATTCATAGGCTTAGCGCACCGGCAACCACACAGCCGGTAGCAGCCGACTCGATGAGGTAACCCCCATGTCACACCCCAACCCCACCGAAATCCATCTGCACAAGCAATCCCGCGTGCTCGATATCAGTTTCGACGACGGCAGCAAGTTCAGCTATCCCGCCGAATATCTGCGGGTCTACTCCCCTTCCGCCGAAGTACAGGGCCACGGCCCCGGGCAGGAGGTTCTGCAGGTCGGCAAGGAAGACGTCAACATCGCCCACATCGACCCGGTGGGCAATTACGCCATCTGCCTCCACTTCGACGACGAGCACAACACCGGCATCTACTCCTGGGACACCCTCTACCAGCTCGGCCTCAACTACGAGCGCAACTGGCAGGATTATCTGAACCGCCTCAAAGCCGCCGGCTACGAGCGTAAGGCGCCCTCGGCCTAGGCCGGCTCGCGATTTGATGTATCATGTTGTGGCGTGCCGCACCTTAGAGACAGGCCGAATGCCAAGGGCGCGGTTGCCGCACCGCACACCCGAATCTCGCAACCCAGTCAGCTGAAACGGACGGATAAAGATGACCAGCGAAGAGAAGACCACCCACTTTGGTTATGAAACCGTCGCCACAGAGGAGAAAGCGGGGCGGGTACGCCAGGTCTTCGACTCGGTCGCCGACAAGTACGACCTGATGAACGATCTGATGTCGTTCGGCATCCATCGCCTGTGGAAACGCCAGACCATCGAGCTCTCCGGTGTGCGCAGAGGCCAGCGGGTACTCGACCTGGCCGCCGGCACCGGTGACCTGTCGGCCCGATTCAGCGGCCTGGTGGGCAGCGACGGCCTGGTGGTCTTCTCCGACATCAACGCCGCCATGCTGAGCCGCGGCCGCGACCGCATGGCCGACCAGGGACATATGGGCAATCTGGAATATGTCCAAGCCGACGCCCAGTACCTGCCCTTTCCCGACAATCAGTTCGACTGCGTCACCATCGGCTTCGGCCTACGCAATGTCACCGACAAACAGCGGGCATTGAACGCCATCTTTCATGTAGTCAAGCCTGGCGGACGTCTGCTGGTGCTAGAGTTCTCCAAACCGACCATCAAACCGCTGGAGAAGGCCTACGACCTCTACTCCTTCAACCTGCTGCCGAAAATAGGCAAGCTAGTCACCAATGACGAAGCGAGCTACCGCTACCTGGCCGAGTCGATCCGCATGCACCCCGATCAGGAGACCCTCAAGGCGATGATGGAGCAGGCCGGCTTCGAACGCTGCGACTACTTCAATCTCACCGGAGGTGTTGTCGCCATACACCGGGGCTACAAGCTCTAGCCCGGATGTGCTTCCCGTGCCAAAGCGCTCCATCTCCCCGATAAAATGCCTACTCCCTCCTGATCTGACCACGAACTTATAAGAGCACAGCGACCTGGTGTATGATATCGCCTGCCACCGCTCGCCGGCGGGCAAATTTGCAAAAACCGACCACTGAAATGGACACCAAGATAGAAGCACAACGCTCATGACCGTCAGCGCCGCCGCCTACGCCACGCTGGAGCAGTTGCTCAACCAGGCCATCCGCCTCGACCCGGAGACCCCCCGGCGGCTCGCTCCCATGCATGGTCGGATCATCGAGCTGCAGCTGGTCGGTCTCGCCCTGTCGCTCTATCTGATCCCGGGGCCCAATAATATCCAGTTGCTCGGCAGCTATGAGGGTGAACCCGATTGTACTTTACGCGGCACGCCCCTAGCCCTGGCCCGCATGCGCGGCACCCGCGAGAGCACCGACCAGCTTTTCAGCGGCTCGGTGGAGATCACAGGTGACACGCACCTGGCACAGCAGTTCGGCGACTTTCTCGCCGGCCTCGATATCGATTGGGAGGAGCAGCTCTCGAATCTGACCGGCGATGCGCTCGCCCACGAGATCGGCAATGCCACGCGCAAGCTGCAAAGCTGGACTCGCAATCAGATCCAAACCTTCGAACAGAACCTCCAGGAGTACCTGCAGGAGGAGTTGCGGTTGACGCCCTCCCGCCCGGAGATTGAACCTTTCCTGGCTGACGTGGACCGATTGCGAGATGATGTGGAGCGCCTGGAGGCGCGAATCAAACGGCTTCAATCCATCGACACGCAGAAGGACAAAGCGCAGTGATCCACCCTTCCCAGGCCCTGCGCCTGATCCACATCAACCTGGTGCTGCTCAGACACGGCCTTGACGAGGTGATCCTCGCCACCCATCTGTTCCGCCCCATCCGCTTTCTCATCTACCTCTCGCCCTTCTATTGGCTGCGGCGCGATCGCTCACCCTATCCGGTGCGCATCCGGCGTTCGCTCGAAGACCTGGGGCCGATCTTCGTCAAATTCGGCCAAATCCTCTCCACCCGCCGCGACCTGTTGCCCGACGAGCTGGCCCGTGAGCTGGCAAAACTGCAGGACCGCGTCCCGCCCTTTCCAGGCAACCGGGCACGCGCCATCATCGAGAAGGCCTTCAGCAAACCGGTGGAGGAGCTGATCGAGGAGTTCGAAGAGACACCCCTGGCCTCCGCCTCCATCGCCCAGGTTCACACCGCCCGCCTGAAAAACGGTAAAAAAGTGGTGGTCAAAGTGCTGCGCCCCGGCATCGAAAAGACCATCCGCCGCGACGTCGACCTGCTCTTCACCATCGCCCGCCTGGCGGAGAAGTACTGGAAGGATGGCCGGCGCCTCCACCCGGTCGAGGTAGTGAGAGAGTACGAAAAGACCATTTTTGACGAACTCGACCTGATGCGCGAGGCCGCCAACGCCTCCCAGCTGCGCCGCAACTTCCTCAACAGCGAAGTGCTCTACGTACCGGAGATCTACTGGGACCTGACGCGCCAGAACGTGCTGGTTATGGAACGCATCAACGGCACCCCTGTGGGCGACACCGACCAACTGCGCCGGCAAGGCATCAGCATGAAGCTGCTGGGAGAGCGGGGTGTGGAGATCTTCTTCACCCAGGTCTTCAAGCACAACTTCTTCCACGCCGACATGCACCCGGGCAACATCTTCGTCGAGCCCAACGGTCGCTACATCGCCGTCGACTTCGGCATCATGGGCACCCTCACCGAAGAGGACAAGCGTTACCTGGCGGAGAATCTACTGGCTTTCTTCAACCGGGACTATCGCAGAGTAGCCCAACTGCATGTCGAGTCAGGCTGGATACCCAAACAGACCCGGGTCGAGGAGTTCGAAGCGGCCATCCGCACCGTCAGCGAGCCGATCTTCGAAAAACCGCTGAGCGAGATCTCCTTCGGTCACTTCCTGCTACGCCTGTTCCAGACCGCAAGACGCTTCGACATGGAAGTGCAGCCCCAGCTGGTGCTGCTGCAAAAAACCCTGCTCAATATCGAGGGCCTGGGCCGCCAGCTCTACCCCGAACTCGATCTCTGGACCACCGCCAAGCCCTTCATGGAGCGCTGGATGAGCGAGCAGATCGGCCGGCGGGCCTTCTTCAAAAAGCTCCAAAGCAACATACCGGGCATTACAGAACACCTGCCCGACCTGCCGGTGAAGCTCAACAAGATTATCGAGGAGGCATCTTCGGGGCGGCTGGAGATTCAGTGGAAATCGGAGGAGTTGCTCAATCTACGCCGCGAGATCAGAAACAATCACCGCAACACCATCACCATCATCAGCGGTAGCACCCTTCTGCTTAGTGGCACCTTGCTGATTGTTTTCGGCTCCGGCGCCCTGCTGACAGCCACAATGGCCAGTCTACTCGGCGGTGGATTGGGAATCAGCGGCGGACTGGTACTGCTCAGGGGGTGGTGGAGTTCGGAGAGGAGTCTTTAAACTACAGGGACCATACGTCCAGTTGGCAATT
>JASFJY010000184.1:0-6378 GCA_050119415.1 Chromatiales bacterium
CGGGCGCGACGCCAGGCCATCGTCCGCGTTGTTGCGTGGCTTAGAAAGGGCGCACCATTCCCTGCGCCACGCGCCTAGCGGCCAATGGCCTGGCGTCACGCTGATATCGCGCATTAGTATGAGACAGTACACTAGGGTTTGATGTCGAGGACCGGTGTATCGGGAAAAGCGTCTATATAGTCGATCTCGATGGTATTGCCTTGCACGGAAATGATCCGGCAACGGCTCAAGGCGATTAAATTGGGTCTGACCGGAGCGCGGGTAGCGAAGACACCGCGCAGCGGATTGGCCGGGTTAGCGTACGGGTGAACCTGCAGGATTTCACCTGGTCATGGATCAGGATATCTCAGGAACAGACAGCGTATTTAACCCGAATGTTTCAGCTTAGCACTGTATTGCTTACGACATCATGAGGGAATAGGCTGTTGTCAATACAACAAACTGTTCTATATGGGGTGTGATATGTCTATAAAAATCAGTGAGATATGTTGTTTTTCCTAGGTGGGCACGGCACTTGCATTAAGCCTTTCAGTGAACATGACATCCCTTTTGGGAGATCCGACTGGAGGCAATGCGATGGAATTGAAGGTGATCGGTCAGACAACGGCACAACCGACCGAAGGGGGCTGCAGTTCCTCCGGCTGCGGCGGATCCAGCGACCAGCTCTCACACTTGCCGGAGCACATCCGTCGGAAAGTGCAGGACCATCCCTGTTATTCAGAGGAGGCCCATCATCACTTTGCTCGCATGCATGTGGCGGTGGCGCCAGCCTGCAATATTCAGTGCCACTACTGTAACAGGAAGTATGACTGCGCCAATGAGTCACGTCCGGGTGTGGTCTCCGAGCTGCTGACCCCAGATCAGGCGGTGAAGAAGGTGATGGCGGTGGCGGCCAACATCCCGCAGATGACAGTGCTGGGCATCGCCGGTCCCGGTGATCCCCTGGCCAATCCTGAGCGCACCTTCGAGACTTTCCGCCAGCTCACGGAAAAGGCCCCGGACATCAAGCTCTGCGTCTCTACCAATGGGCTATCTTTGCCGGCCCAGGTAGATGAGCTGTGCAAACATAACATCGACCACGTCACCATCACCATCAACTGTGTCGATCCCGAGGTGGGTGCCAAGATCTATCCCTGGATCTTCTGGAACAACCGGCGCATCAAGGGTAAGAAGGGCGCGAAGATTCTCATAGAACAACAGCAAAAGGGTCTTGAGATGCTCACTGAGCGGGGCATTCTGGTGAAAGTCAACTCGGTCATGATTCCAGGTGTCAACGATAAGCACCTGGAAGAGGTGAGTAAGGTGGTGAAGGGCAAGGGCGCCTTTCTGCACAACGTGATGCCGCTCATAGCAGAAGCGGAGCACGGTACTTTCTTCGGTGTCATGGGGCAGCGCGGGCCCACTCATGATGAGCTGCAGACCTTGCAGGACAAGTGCGCCGGTGACATGAACATGATGCGCCACTGCCGTCAGTGCCGCGCCGATGCGGTTGGCATGCTGGGCGAGGACCGGGGTGATGAGTTCACCATGGAGAAGGTCGAGACCATGGAGATCGATTATGAAGAGGCGATGGCCAAGCGTGCTGAATATCAGGCAGCGGCCCTGGCGACCCTGGAAGCACAACGCAACGGTACGGGCGAGACTTTCGTCGCCCTTTCATCGCTAAAAGTGCGCAAGAAGGAGCCCCGGCCGGTGTTGATGGCGGTGGCCACCAGCGGCGGCGGTGTCATCAACCAGCATTTCGGTCACGCCAAGGAGTTTCTCATTTACGAGGCCTCCAGCGCCGATGTGCGCTTCATCGGTCACCGCAAGGTCGACCTCTACTGCACCGGCGGTGACACCTGCGGCGACGCGGAGACCACACTGCAAAAGATCATCCGAACCCTGGAGGGGTGCGAGGCGGTGCTCTGCTCGAAGATCGGCTACGAGCCCTGGGAGCAGCTGGAGGAAGCGGGTATCCAGCCTAATGGCGAGCATGCCATGGAGCCGATTGAGGAGGCGGTCGCTGCGGTCTATGCCGAAATGGTCGAAAACGATCAGCTGGATAAAGCCAGAGAATCCGTTCAACTGCAGGCCGGTGCCTGAGGAGTCTGCGACATGGCCTACGAAATCATCGAAACCTGCGTCAACTGCTGGGCCTGCGAGCCGCTCTGCCCGAGCAGTGCCATCTATGAAGCCCGTCCCCATTTCCTGGTCGATGCCAAGAAGTGTACCGAGTGCGAGGGGGATCACGCCGATCCTCAGTGCGTCAGCATCTGTCCCATCGAAGGGGCCATTCTCAACCCATTCGGCGAGGCGGCCAATCCGCCGGGCTCCTTGACCGGTATACCAGCGGAGAAGATGGCGGAAGTGATGGCGGAGATCCAGGCGCGTTGACTGCGAGTTGTTCGCGGCTGGTTGTTGCGGACAATTTGAGACCGGACAATTTGAGACAACCCATTGCCTATTGGGGAGGAAAGCTCATGACATACAATCAAAACGATGTAACGCTCAAATTGGCGCCCGTGTCGAACCAAGGCGCTATGAGCCGCGGCAGACGTTGGTTCAGCCAGGTGGTGATGCAGTGCTCCCACCCCTTGTTGCAGAGCAAGCCCGACTGGGTCCATCTGCCGGATCGGGTCTGGCGTCGTCAGTCAGCGCTGCTGGTCAGCCTGCGCGAGCGGGATCGCGATGCCTGATCATGAGTAAGTTGGTCTTCTATGAGAAGCCGGGCTGTGTCGGTAACGGGATGCAGAAAACCCTGTTGCGAAACCAGGGTATTGTCTTTGAGGTCAGGGATCTGTTGAGTCATCCCTGGACTGCCGAATCCCTGCGCACCTTCTTCGGCGCCACCGCTGTCGAGCACTGGTTCAACAGCAGCGCACCCCGGGTGAAGGCGGGTCAGATTCCCATCGATTCATTGTCGGAGAGCGAGGCGCTTGAATTGATGCTGCAGGATCCGCTATTGATCCGGCGGCCTTTGCTGGAGCTGGGCCTGGTCAGGCAATCGGGCTTCGTACCCGGCCCGGTGCTGGAGGCGCTGCAGGTTGTCCTTGATCCGGCGAAAAACCTGCAGGATTGTCCCATGGACGCGACCCAACCGGTTTGTGAGGATCCGGGTTGAGCGGAGCTGTGGACGTCTCCGGCCAACGTAACACCGTTGAGTTTGCGATAAATAACAACCATCAACCATTGACACTGTTTAGGTGAACAGAGATGGCAAGGCAAAAATTACCTTTGATTACATTTTTCAATCCCAACTATAAAGACAAGACGGTCTGATGAATCTGCCTGCCGTGATCAGGGAGACACCCGAAGCTGTCTACGACCGGCTCATGGCAACGCGCCGGGGCGGTCCCGTGGAGGATACCCTGGCGCGCATTCTTGCCTCCTGGCATTTCGGCCTGGGCGCCATGCCGCAATGGCTGGGGATGGGCGAAGATTCATTTGCCGCTATGATGGCCCACCATTTCCCCGGTGTAGACGCCCACTCCCTGACAACGGCAAAAGAGCGCATCGATCCCCAGCGAGCAGACGAACTTGAGGATCTGCGTAAGCTGTTGCTGGAGAATCGTAGCGGACGTAGCGATTCAGAACTATGGATCGTCGAGATTGTCATCGCCGGCTGCATGGGTAACGACCATCTGTGGCAGGATCTCGGCCTGTGGCAACGAGCCGATCTGTCAAAGTTGATGATGGACAACTTCGAACCGCTTGCCCGGCGCAATGACAAAGACATGAAATGGAAAAAGTTTCTCTATAAACAGTTGTGTGAAGCGGAGGGTATCTATGTCTGCCGTTCACCTAGCTGCGAGGTCTGCGTCGATTACGACAACTGCTTCGGTAGCGAGGAGTGATTAATTAACACGACATATTTGCTTGCCGGGTTAATAGTGCGGTGCTTGTCAGCATTCGGGTCAAAGGTGAAAAGTCGAAGCTTTACTCAATCATTGCATACATTATTGGACTGACGACGCTTAACTCTTGCTATAGCACGGAAACTATTTTCCGCACTCTAGCAAGCCTCAGCTTCAACAATTTATGCAACAATTGGCTTTACCGTCCCATCTGCAACTCCCGAGAGTCGTCATGACCAGACAACAACTGACATTGATAGACCGGGCAATGGGCGCCTATATCGGACTGGCGGTCGGCGACGCCCTGGGAGCCACCACCGAATTTCTCACGCCACGTGAGATCCAGGAGAAGTACGGTATTCACGATAGCATCTGCGGTGGAGGCTGGCTGCGGCTCAAAGCGGGTGAGGTTACCGACGATACGCAAATGAGTCTCGCCCTCGGTGATGCCATTATCGCCAAGGGCGGCGTCGAGGCGCCAGCCGTCGCCGAGGCGTTCAGCGACTGGATGCGGCGCAAACCCGTCGACATCGGCAATACCGTGAGGCGAGGCATCATTCACTATCGCACAACCGGTGAAAGCGCAGTCGCCGTCAACGAATACGACGCCGGAAATGGTGCCTGTATGCGCAGCCTGCCGATTGCGCTCTTCTGTTGTTATGCATCGGAAGAAGAGCTGTGCCGAAATTCCCGTCTGCAATCTCACACGACACACAATAACCCGGTCTCTGACGCAGGCACCGAAACGATCCTCAAGATGTTGGTGCGCCTGTTTGGAGGGACGGCAAAGAGTGAGCTTGAGACACTGACCAAACAACTGGTTGCCGATTACTCCCAGTATCGCTACGACAGACGGCAGGCGATCAATCCAAGCGGCTACATCGTGCATACACTGCAGGTCGTGTTCCAGGCCTTTTTTCAACATGACGATTTTGAAACCACGCTCGTCGATGTAGTCAATAGAGGCGGAGATGCTGACACTACGGGCGCCATTGCAGGCATGCTGGCCGGCGCCTGCTATGGCCTGCAATCGATCCCTGAGTGCTGGAGCAAAAAACTCAATCCCAAAATAGTTAAGGCCTGTCGGCAGCAGACCCGGGAGCTGCTGGCATTGGCGGAATGCCGACCTGGGGGGTGACATGATTAAGATCCGACCGGCACAATATACTGATATTGAAGCACTGCTGCATCTGTTGGAGGCCCTGTTCTCCATAGAACAGGACTTTACACCCGACAGAGAGAAACAGCGGCGTGGTTTGGAAATGCTGCTACAAGCACCGGAGGCCTATGTGGTCGTGGCCGAGCATACGGGGGAAATCGCAGGCATGGCGACTCTCCAACTGCTGATCTCGACCGCGGAAGGCGCTCCCTCAGGGTTGATCGAGGATGTGGTTGTGGATGAGTCGCACCGGGGGCAGGGCATTGGCGAGGCGCTTATGAACCACCTGATCACCTGGGTCGAAAAAAAAGGAGTGACAAGACTCCAGCTTCTGGCTGACCGTGACAACCAGCCGGCATTGGAGTTCTACCGAAAGCAGGGATGGGAGACGACGAGTCTGATCGCTTTGAGAAAGAAGCCCTGAGAAAATAGCCGTATCATCTGCGGGGCTCTGAATGAGGCTTTGTCAGGGTTGCCGCGTATTCCCCTAATCCTGCATGGAATACGAGAAATCCAGTCTATGCTATGTTGTGCTGATGGTTTTCGCGAACAGTTATACTCGCCTTGGCGACATCTTTTACCAACGGATTCTGCCCGAGCCGGTCAAAGATCCCCGCTGCTTTCTATGGAATACCAACCTGGCCGATGAGCTGTCACTTGCCGGGCACTTGGATATGTCTGAGGAGGCAATGGCCCGGGTATTCTCTGGTAATGCCATCCCGCAGGGTTCAGAACCCATAGCATTGGCCTACGCCGGCCACCAGTTTGGTAATTTCGTACCCCAACTGGGAGACGGTAGGGCACACCTGCTGGGTGAAGTCATCGATTCTTGCGGTCTCAGAAGGGACATTCAGCTCAAGGGGTCGGGGCAGACAAACTTCTCCCGTAGAGGTGATGGGCGATATGCCCTGGGGCCCGCCATCCGGGAATTCGTCATGAGCGAGGCCATGCATGCCCTGGGTATTCCTACCACACGCAGCCTGGCGGTGGTCACCACGGGAGAAACCATCCATCGCGAAACCGCACAGCCTAGTGCGGTGTTGACCAGGATCGCCGCCAGCCACCTGCGCGTGGGTACCTTCGAGTACTTTGCCGCCAGACAGGATAGCCAAGCTGTTGAGCAGCTTGCCGACTACGCCATCGACAGGCACTTCCCTGAGCTTATGCAGAGTGGTGACGAACGCTTCATCAAGCTGTTCGACGCCGTTATGGAGCGACAGATCGACCTGGTCGTAGAGTGGATGCGAGTCGGCTTTATTCACGGGGTTATGAATACCGACAACACGGCCATATCGGGAGAGACCATCGATTACGGTCCCTGTGCCATGATGGGTGCCTACAGCCCTACCACCGTGTTCAGTTCGATAGACCGGCAGGGACGCT
>JASFJY010000185.1:0-6365 GCA_050119415.1 Chromatiales bacterium
ATAACGCTCCAGCGCGGCATGACGCCGCTGCGGTTTGCCTTTCAATGCTTCGGCCTTACGTAGCAGCTCCTCACATCTATCCCCAGTGGATTGTCGTTCCAGCGGAGGCGTGGCAATGATCGTCTTCTCGGGCGGATCGAACATCACGGAGGGAAAGTGCGATTCTTGGCAGGCTGAATGGTCGAAACTACAAAGATATTCTTGATAACGTATTTTCAAAGCAACCCCGCCATATTGAGGCAAAAGGATTCAAGATATTCTATTACCATCCAATGGATGATAAATCGAATAACGTATGGGACGATCTAGTGAATTTGGATGATTTGTGGGTGATCCACCTTAAGAGGCGAAATATCTTACGAACTCTCGTTTCGAGAAAAATCGCCGGCTGCCACCGCAGTCCATGTGTCGGCTGCACTCCTCCCGTTGCCTGGGCTATATTGGATCTGTATCCCCGTACACTTGGTAAGGCTCTATGCGTCTGAGATTGAAGCTCTCTCTGCTACTGCTACTCGGTCTGTGCCTGCCTTCTGTGCAGGCGCTGAACCTCAAATGGCTGGAGTTCTCCCCGGTGAAATACTTCACCGAAAAGGATTGGGAACTCCTGCGACATGCGGCTCGCACGGCGCTGAACGACAGAGCCAACGGTGAAAGCGTGAAGTGGCGCAATGAGCAGAGCGGGCATTATGGCTCACTGACCCCTATATCACGTCTGGAGGTGGACGGCAGGCCTTGCCGCGACCTGGTGATTCGTAACTTTGCCGGTGGGGTGAGCGGCGGTGGGACCTACCGGATCTGTCGCATGGAGGATGGCGACTGGAAGCTGTTGGGCGGCAAGCTGCAGGACTAGTGGGTAGCCCTCACCGGTTACCCCCCTGATAACTGCTGAAGGGGGGCGCTACAGATCCTCGTCGAACATCTCTCGGTAGGGGTCATCCAACTGGTTCCTCAGGCGGCGACGCTCCATCAGCTCCTCAATGCGACGCCTGGCGTCGGACTTGCCTTTGATTGGGGGCGAATTGGTGGTGTCCTCCGGCTCGAACTCACTATCAGAGAAGCCGTCGTCATCCTCATCCTCTATGATATCGCTCATGGGGGTGCCTCAAACAAGCTAATTTCCGCCGTATTTACCCGATTTTTCGAAAAAAGACATCGAATAGTTTTTATCGAATGATCAAATTTTGTTTATCGATCCTCATGGCTTGTGATATTTAATCCAAGGAGGGGCTGGTGTACCCGCTGCTGCGTGGTTGTACCTTCCCCTTATCAGCTCTTGTTTGAGGTAAGCCTTGGATATTGCACTGCTCAAGACCTTCCTGGAGGTCGTAAGACAGCGTCACTTTGGTAAAGCAGCCGAAACTCTCTGTATCACTCAGTCGGCTGTCAGCGCGCGTATCAAGCTGCTGGAGTCTCAACTCGGTCTGCAGCTGTTGCTGCGTGAGCGCAAGGATATACAGCCGACCCCGGCGGGATTGCGGCTGCTCCGCCATGCCGAAACCATCGTCAGCGGCTGGGAGCGGGCGCGTCAGGAGATCGCACTGGATCCGGATTTTACCTCCACCCTCGCGGTTGGACTGGCCCAGGATCTCTGGAGTATCCTGCTGCGGGACTGGATATTGGTGATGCGCAGAGAGCAGCCCGCCGTCGCTTTGCGTATCTATACTCACTCGGGAGAGACGCTGGTGCATCGATTGACCAGCCATCTGCTCGATTTCATTCTTATGTTCGAGCCGCCGATGCTGCCCGGGCTGGAGACCGAGCAGGTGCTGGAAGTGCCGTTGGTGCTGGTGGCCAGCCGCGCAGGACTCAACGTCTCCGAGGCGATGGCCTGTGACTATTTGTTGGTCGATTGGGGTAGCGCCTTCAATCTGCGTCATGCGGAGTTGTTTGCTGATCTCACCACGCCGGTGGTCAAGCTCAATGCCGGTGTGTTGGCATTGGACCTGCTGCTCGAAATGGGAGGGAGCGCCTACCTCAGTCAGCGTATGGTGCAGCAGCAGATCGATGAAGGCCGTCTCTTTCCGGTCGAGGATGCGCCGATGATCAGTCGTTTTGCTTACGCCGTCTACAGTCCGCAAAGTCAACGTCTCGAAACTATCCGTCAGGCGCTGGCAACACTGCGTAGCCTGCCCTGATTGGCGCCAATCCCCCCTGGCAGTATGGGGTGGAGTCTCTGGATGTGTGGCGCTGCAATGGTTTAGGATGTATCGGGAAACCCAGTGGAGGGTTGTGTAACTCCAGCTAGAGATAGACCGATGCGAAAACTCTATGAAGCCGCGGACAGGGTTGAGGCGCAGATGCTCAAGGACTACCTGCATGAGCAGGGGATTCCCAGTGTCCTGCTCGGCGATGCCCTGAGTGGCGCTGCGGGTGAACTACCGGCTAATATCTTTCCCGCCCTGTGGCTGGTGAAAGACGAACAGTATCAGCGAGCACGCTGGCTGATTGACGA
The DNA here is from genome assembly GCA_050119415.1 of Chromatiales bacterium. GTDB lineage: Bacteria > Pseudomonadota > Gammaproteobacteria > Chromatiales > Chromatiaceae > Thiodiazotropha. Next base: position 2,453 of record JASFJY010000185.1, read on the forward strand.
ATATAAGGCAGCCGCCGGGGAGTCGGCAGGTCGACCCTGGCGCTGTCCGGTGTGTGGCGAGGGTGTCGATCCTGGTTTTGATCTGTGTTGGAATTGCGCGACACCGCGTGTGAAGGAAAAATAGGGGGAAAATCATGGGTAAACTGCTCAAGGTGCTTGGCTGGCTAATCGGGATGCTGGTGGTCTTGATCGTCGCGGCCATCATTCTGGTTCCCATGTTCGTTGATCTGAATGATCATAAGGATCGCATCGTTCTCGAAGTCAAGAAGGCCACCGGCCGGGATCTGGATATCACCGGCGAGATCGGCCTTTCCGTCTTCCCACGCTTCGCCCTGAAGCTGAATGGCCTGAGCCTGAGTAATGCGCCGGGTTTCGAGGCTGATAAGTTCGCTGCGGTTAAGCATGCCCAGGTGGAGGTCGACATGATCCCCCTGCTGTTTCGCCAGGTGCTGATGGCCGATACCCTGAAGATCGAAGGCCTGGTTCTCAATCTGGCCAAATCCAAGCAGGGCGTCGCCAACTGGGAGGATATGCTGGGTAAGCAAAAGGAGACGGAGCTTTATGAGCAGCCAACCGAAGTTGACGGCGGGGATGGCGGCATGATGGCCTTCAATATTGGCGGAGTCACCATCAAGGATGCTCGTGTGGTGTGGGACGACCAATCCACCGGCGAGCGTTACGATGTGGCTAATCTCAACCTAGAGACCGGCAAGATTACGCCCGGGCGCCCGGTCGACATCAGCTTCAGCACGGCTTTGCAGAGCCGAAAACCGCAGCTGAAGGGACAGGTGGAACTGACCGGCCAGCTGCGGGTCGATGATGAGCATTCGATGATCATGCTGGACGACATGTCATTTAAGACCGAGGTCAGTGGCGAAGGCTTGCCGGAACAAGGCGTGAGGGGAGTGGTGCTGGCCAATCTCCGTTATAACCAGGCCCACGACGTGCTGGATGTAACGGAGTTCAAGATGACCTCGGGCCGCTTGGCGCTGACGGGGGCGTTGACGGGCCTGGGGCTGACAAGCAATCCTCAACTCAAGGGCGACCTGCGCCTGCTGAAGTTCAGTCCGCGCGAGTGGCTGGAGGCCTTTGGTCTGCCGGTGCCGGAGACGGCAGATCCCAAGGTGCTCGACGCACTGGAGTTATCCAGCCAGTTCAGGGCCGGCGCCGATGAGGTGGAATTCAAAAACCTGCATGTGAAGCTCGACCAGACCGTGGTGAAGGGCGAGTTAGAGTTGATCAATCTGGCCCAGCCGGCCTATTTCTTCGATCTCAACGTTGATAGGATCAATCTCGATCGCTATCTGCCGCCGCCGCAGGAGGGCGCTCCTCAGGGGCAGCCCGCCAAGAGCGCTGGCGGAGGCAACGAGGAGCTCTTTCCGGTGGAGATCCTGCGGCAGTTGAGAATCGACGGCAAACTGTTGATTGACAGGCTGACGGTCAATCAGCTGCATGCGGAGGCGGTGCAGGTGAAAGTACGCGGGCGTGATGGAAAACTCACCGTCGATCAGGAGATCGGCCGTTTCTATGACGGCCTGACCAAGGGCAGTGTTACCCTCGATGTCGCCGGTAAGACGCCGAAGATGAACATCAACCAATCACTTTCCCGTGTGTTGACCGGCCCCTTGTTAAAGGACCTGATGGGTGACGACAAGCTGCTTGGCAGTGGCAGCGTCGATCTCAACCTCACCGGTACCGGCGGGACTGTGGACAAGATCAAGCGTACCCTCAGCGGCAATCTCAGCTTCGACTTTCGTGACGGCGCGGTGAAGGGGTTCAATCTGGCCAAGATGATCCGCGACACCAAGGCGAGGCTTTCGGGCGAGGCGGTGTCCCTTTCCAATGAGGAGGAACAGACCGATTTCTCCGAACTCAGCGGCAGCGCCACTATCGTCAACGGCCTGGTCAACAATCAGCAGCTGTTGGCCAAGTCCCCCTATCTGCGGATCAATGGGGCCGGCAAGGCCAATCTGCTGCAGGAGAGCCTGGACTACACCATCCGCCCGGTGATCGTGAACACCCCCAAGGGCCAGGGCGGCCAGGGGCTCGAAGAGCTGGTCGGCATACCTATCCCTGTACGCATCCACGGCAGCTGGAGCGATCCCCAGTTCAAGATTCAATTGGCGCAGATCCTCGAGGAGCAGCAGAAGGCGAAGCTGAAGGAGAAACTCGACAGCAAGGTGGAAGAGAAGCTGCAGGAGAAGGTGCCTGAAGAGCTGCAGGACAAGGTCAAGGACAAGCTTAAAAAACTCTTCTGATGGCTGGCGCAATGCGCGACTACAAGCCTGGCCGGGAAATTGTCGGCAAGGCCGAGGCGAAACGCTTTGCTGCTCGGGTGTTGGCCTGGTTCGATCGCCACGGGCGCAAAGATCTGCCCTGGCAGCAGCCGCGCGATGCCTATCGGGTCTGGGTCTCCGAGATCATGCTGCAGCAGACCCAGGTGGCGACGGTCATCCCCTACTTCCAGCGCTTCATAGCTCGCTTCCCCGATCTTGAGGCTCTGGCCTCGGCCCCGCTCGACGAGGTGCTACACCATTGGTCAGGGCTTGGATACTATGCCCGGGCGCGCAACCTCCATCGCTGCGCCCAGACCATCCGGCAGCACCACCAAGGCAGCTTCCCGGTGGAGCAGCATGAGCTGGAGGCACTGCCCGGCATTGGCCGCTCCACCGCCGGCGCCATCAGGTCACTGGGGCAGGGTCGACCGGCCGCCATCCTCGACGGCAACGTCAAGCGGGTGCTGGCCCGTTGCTTCGCCATCGAGGGCTGGCCAGGTAGTTCGGTGGTGCTGAAGCGTCTCTGGGCTCTGAGCGAGGCGCTGACCCCTGAGCAACGCTGCGATGACTACAACCAGGCCATGATGGACCTGGGCTCACTTGTCTGTAGTCGCAGTCGTCCCGCCTGTGGCCACTGTCCTCTTGAGGCCGCCTGCCAGGCAAGACGCCAAGGCAATCCCGCTGCCTATCCCGCGCCCAAACCGAAAAAAGGGCTGCCCTTGAAGACTACCCGAATGGTCATTCTGGCCGATCGGCAGGGCCGCATCCTGCTGGAGCGGCGGCCCCCCAGCGGTATCTGGGGCGGACTCTGGAGCCTGCCGGAGTGCCCACCGGAGGCGGTGCTCAAGCAGTGGTGTCGTGAGCGTATAGGCTTTGAAATCGGCGCCCAGCACTCGTTGCCTGTGCGGCGTCACACCTTTTCCCATTTTCGCCTCGATATCGAGCCGGTCAGGGTGCAGATAAAAAAATCCATCCATCGAGTCATGGATGATGAGGGGTGGGTTTGGTATAACCTTAGCCAGCCAGACAACCGGGGGTTGGCCGCGCCGATCGCGCGCATCCTACAGGAGTTGGCCGCTGCGAGCCCCCAATAAGTGGAGAAGAGATCGAATGAGCCGAACTGTACACTGCGTCAGACTGCAACGAGAGGCCGAGGGACTGGAGCGCATGCCCTATCCGGGCGAATTGGGCCAGCGCATATTCGATAACGTCTCCAAGGAGGCCTGGCAGGAGTGGCTACGGCACCAGACCATGCTGATCAACGAAAACCGCCTCAGCCCGGTGGATCCCAAGGCGCGCAAGTTTCTTGAAGAGCAGATGGAGCAGTTCTTCTTTGGCGAAGGCTCTGCGCCTCCCCCCGATTATAGACCGCAGGGGTAAGCGTTTTCAGGGCTTTGGCTTGACTCTCCAGGCCAACCCCGCTTTAATACGCCCCTTCACCCCGGCCAGGTAGCTCAGTCGGTAGAGCAGGGGACTGAAAATCCCCGTGTCGGCAGTTCGATTCTGTCCCTGGCCACCATCTTTATGGGACGCTTCTGTCGTCCCGACGGTTGACCAGGTATCAGAGGCAAGACACCCGGTAATACGTTGATTCCAGGGGTTGGCCCGACACCAACCCCCGGTTCTTTTTTTACCGA
>JASFJY010000186.1:0-6361 GCA_050119415.1 Chromatiales bacterium
GCCATCTTTAACGCGGATGACGCAGACCCCGGCTTCTGCGCTCAACGACACTTCGACCGAGCTTCTCTCCGGCGTGTGGCGAACGGCATTGCGCACCACGTTCTCCACCGCTGAACGCAGCAGTACCCCATCACCCACCACGCTGATCTCCTGCGGCGTATAGCTGACCCGTTTGTCATTGGCCTGGGCCTCGAAGTCGGCATCCTTCACCACTTTGCTGATCAGCTCATCCAGACGCAGGCGCTGGCGCTCGAAGCCGGACTGTCCCGACTCCAGGCGCGCCAGGGAGAGCAGCTCGGTGATCAGGCGTTCCAGCTCATCGGCCTCCTTCTCTATGCGGCCAAGGGCCTTTTTACGGTCCTCGGAACGCTCCGCCAGTTCCAGGGCCACCCGCAGGCGCGCCAGCGGGGAGCGCAGTTCGTGGGAGACATCACGCACCAGCTGGCGCTGACTCTGCAGCAGATCGTTGAGCCGTTCCGCCATCAGGTTGAAATCGGCGCCAAGGGCGCTGATCTCGTCCTTGCCCTTGAGTTCGACGCGACCGTTGAGATCCCCCTCGGCCATACGTTGGGCCGCCAGCCGCAAGGGCCTTACCTGACGGGTCAACATCCTCGCCAGCAGCAGACTGATCAGGCCGATAACCAGCACCGTCATGAGAGCCCGCACCCAGAAGGGCATGGTTTGAAGTCGCCCCGTATCAACCTCGGTGACAAGAAATAGCTCCGGCGTCACACCGGGCAGTTGAACGGATATCATCAAATGGCGCTGACGGATGCGGGAGACACCCGCGGTGATCTCTTTGGGCAGCCACTCCCGAAGATGACGTGGCAGCGGCCTACGCAACAGCGACTTACCCGCCGCGTCGACGAGGGCAAGTCGGTGCCGTTCGGGCTGCCGTTGCAACCAGTGTCGCAACGCCGAGGACCCGCCCTCTTGCCAGAGTACTGCCGCCGCCTCTGCCCGAGCCTGCAGCAGTTTCTCCACCTGCTCCGCTACCTCTCCACCGTAAAACCGCTGCAACAGAACCAAGGAACCGGCCAGCAACAACATCGCCAGCCAGAAGGAGAGAAAGATACGTAAAAACAGGCTCACTGGCTCACCAGGTATTGGTAACCGGCACCACGCACGGTCTTGATGCGCGGTGAACCGTCCGGCATGGGACCGAGCTTTTTGCGGATCTGCGCCATGTGGGTCTCGATGCGACGATCATAGGCCTGCAGCGCCCGTCCCAAGCCCTGCTTGGCCAGCACTTCCTTGGAGACCAGTTCGCCGGCATGCTCCAGCAACAGCACCAACAGATTGAACTCCGCGCCTGTCAGCTCCACGGCCCGTTCGTCAATAGTGACTTTGCGGTTTGCTTTGTCCAGACAGAGATCACCGATCCGGCGTTGAGTCCCGGACACGGGCGCTTCACCCTTTCGACGCAACAGGTTGCGCAACCGGGCCACCAACACTCGGGGACTGCAGGGCTTGGCCACATAGTCGTCGGCCCCCAGTTCGAGGCCGAGTACCGTGTCGGTGTCCTCACCCCGGGCAGTCAGCATCAGCACGGGACCGATGCCTTTTGCCTGCAGCTGTTTTAAAACATCGAACCCGTTCATACCCGGCAGCATGACATCCAGCACGACCGCATCCCATTGCTTAGACTGGGCCCGTTCGATCCCTTGAGGGCCGTTATGGGCGCTCTCGACGGAGAAACCTTCGCTAACCAGATACTCGGTCAGCAGCTCGCACAGCGCGGCGTCATCGTCGATCAGTAATACATTGCACATAACATCGGTTGAGCAGACATAACTAAAACCTTTCGCATGGTACTTCACTCTTCATCCGGAGACCTATATATTGCCACGCTTTCCGCCGCTCAGGTGCGGCATTTGCACTTCTTTGTACTCGATTGCATAAGTTACCACTCATTTAGAGTCGCAGCACTTATCATTAATTACAGTTATCTTGAACTGAAGGCAGTATCATGGACCTGAAAACCTACAAACCCGCCCTGTTCAAACTCCACCGCTGGATCGGTATCGGTCTGGCCCCCTTATTCCTGTTCATCGCTCTCTCGGGCGGCGTTCTGGCGTTTAAGCCGATGCAGCCAAACACAGAGGATTTGGCTAATGAGGATGCACCCCTCCCCCAACTGATCGCACTCATGCAAGAGCTCGATCCGCTGGGCCAGGAGATCGATGGCCTGATGGTTGATGCAGCGACAGAACAGGTGATCATTCACTCCCACAACCCAAAACTCCAGGGGCAGTATGAGCTCGACAATGCCACCCGACTGGATAGCGTCCTGCAGACGGAATCGTTCGATCTCTTCGAGCTCGCTGAGCATCTGCACAAGGATTTGCTCCTCGGCGCCGATATTCTGATTCAGATCGCCAGTTATCTGATGTTGCTGATTATTGTCGTTGCCCCCTTTCTCGCCTGGCCACACCTGCGTAACAACCTCATGGGCTGGCACCGGGGAGTCGGTTGGATATTGCTGCCGCTTGTGCTGATATTGCCATTGACCGGGGTATTGATGAGCCTGCATCTCGGCATGCCTGAATTGCCGCGTATGAGCCAGCCTGGTGTCACTCTGTCACTGCAACAGGGGCTGCAAAGAGCGCAACAGGAGCTCGAGCTGGAGAACGTCACCATGGCACGCCGCTTTCGTGGCGGCAGTGTCATGCTCGGCACGCAACAGCCCGGCAATGAGAAACTGCTCATCGTCACCGACCAGGCCGTGACCCCCTTCGACCCCCAGAGCGGTCTGGTCAAGGCAATCCATGAAGGCACCTGGGCGGGGGGCTGGAGCGGCGCTCTCAACCTGCTCGGTGCTGCGGCGTTGAGTCTGCTCAGCCTGAGTGGCTTCATCTCCTGGCTGCGTAAGCGCAAGCGTCGCAAACAGCAATTGAAACAACGTACCCCCAATGCGGTTGCCTGATCGCGCCGGGATCGTTTTTTAGGTGCGGATTTGCGATTGAATCCATTCTTAGGCTCGCAAACGGCGCATCCTTGGAACACTTCTCAATAGGCGTAGGTCGGGTTAGCGAAGCGTAACCCGACTGTCATGGGGGCATATCCCACGCTGTGTTACGCTCCGCTAACCCGACCTACATGCTTTAGCTATTGAAGATTGTCAAAAAAAAAACCGCAGTTCGCGCACTTATAAAAGCGATAGAGCCGCGTTCAGCATGCAACGGTTACACTTCGTACTTCACTATTAACCCTAAGTTAGTTTCTTTTCCCAAGGACCGGGTGAACTATGTGGGTTGATGCCGCAGATAACCGCTCAAAGGTTATCACCACTGGATACGGCCGCTTTGCACTTCTTGGCAAAACCTCGCAAGACCCAACCCAACTTGATAGGTGTAATCACTATGATGTAAACACCTGCCACGAGGCAGTCTCAATAAATACACAAGGTGACAAAGATGAAACCGATTAAGAAACGCATTGCCATCTTCGGCCTCTCGGCCCTGTTGATTAGCGCCACCGGCGCCGCCCTCGCCTGCGGCGGCCCCAAAGGTCATCACGGCCACGACCGTGACAATTCACCCATGGCGGCTCTCTCCCAGCTCGAGGATCTGACCGATGAGCAAAAGGACCAACTGCGGGAGATCCGTAAAACCTCGCGCAAGAGCATGCGGGACCTGCGCCGCGCAATGCACGATAACCGCGACGAGCTGCACGACGCCATGGACGACAACGCCGACCTGGAGACTATCCGTCGTCTGGCCAATAAGCAGGGTGAGCAGACCGCCCGCATGATTGTCCTGCGGGCTGAGATTCGCGATAAAATCAACACCGTGCTCAGCGAAGCCCAGCAGAAACAGCTCAGTGATCTTCGCGATCAGGGCAAGGGCTTCGACCGCCCTCGCAATGAAATGGATCAACGTCCTGCCGGCGGAGACTCACGACACAATCGAGGATGCGCCAATGCGGCCCCGCAGAAACAGTTTAGTGGTCCTGGCGATCAGGGCAGGGGCTGCGGCCAGGCTCGTCATGGAATGAATCAGCGTCCCGCATGCGGAGCTCCGCAACAGTATCAACGTTGTGCCAACGCAGCCCCGCAGGCACAGTTTTATGGTCATCCCTATCAGGGCATGGGCTATGGCCAACCTTGTTCTGGCATGAATTTCTAATATTCTCTGTTCGGCAGGCCCGAAACGGGCCTGCCGAGCTGGCTACCCGTACTTTACAGCGAACCATAGAAGCAGAATCGGGTTTCGCCGCTTTATCCCCCCGCCCCACTCCCTACTTCCCTGTACTTCGGGTCCTGTGTCGCTTTTCTTTTAGCCGAAACTCCCTTAGTATCAGAGTGCTACACAATAAGGGCCGCAATGGCTCCATAAAAATCAATAGCTTACGACTGATCGATCATGTCCCGCGAACCGCGGCCCTGAAAGGCGATTGCCACCGGCTGCCTGAAAATTCTATGCCCCATTCGCGGCACGATACGGCCGGTAAGCGCCTAGAACGAGGGAAAAATAAAACGATGTGGGATCACGTACTGAGTCTAATGTCCGACTGGCGCCAGGCATTTATTCCCTTTCTGAAGTGGGTTGGCGAGCTGAGAAACAAGGACACGGTACGCGCCGACATCATCGCCGGCATCACCGTGGCGCTGGTCCTAGTGCCCCAATCCATGGCTTATGCCCAGCTGGCCGGGCTGCCGGTTTACTATGGCCTCTACGCCTCCTTCCTGCCGCCCATGGTCGCCGCCCTCTTCGGCTCCTCGCGGCAGCTGGCGACCGGTCCGGTAGCGGTGGTCTCTCTGATGACGGCCGCCGCGCTGCAGCCCCTGGCCACCGCACCGGAGACCTATCTCGCCTATGCCCTGCTGCTGGCCTTCATGGTCGGCATCTTCCAATTGTTTCTCGGTCTCTTCAAACTGGGCGTATTGGTCGACTTCCTCTCCCATCCGGTGGTGGTCGGTTTCACCAACGCCGGCGCGCTGATTATCGCCACCTCCCAGCTAGGCAAGATCTTCGGTGTCTCCGTACCCAGCGAGGAGCATCACTATGAGACGGTCTGGAACACCCTGGCCAGCGCGGTCGACGAGACCCATCTGGCGACCCTGCTGATGGCGGTGGTCGCCTTCGCCATCATGTGGGGCATCCGGCGTTTTACGCCGCAGCTCCCCGGGGTTCTGATCGCGGTGGTGATCACCACCCTGGCGGCCTGGTTGACCGGCTTTGCCGATGCCGGCGGCCATGTGGTGGGGGATATCCCCCAGGGACTGCCGGGCTTGACCATCCCGGCCTTCGATTTGAATACCATGTGGCAGCTGATCCCCACCGCCATCACCATCTCCCTGATCGGCTTCATGGAAGCCATCTCCATCGCCAAGGCGATGGCGGCGCGCACCCGCCAGCGCCTGAACGCCAACCAGGAGCTGATCGGCCAGGGACTCTCCAACGTGTTCGCCGGCTTCTTCTCCGGCTACCCGGTATCGGGCTCCTTCTCCCGCTCCGCGGTCAATATCAACGCCGGCGCCCTTACCGGCTTCTCCTCCATCGTCACCGGACTGGTGGTGGCCATCACCCTCATCTTCCTCACCCCGCTGCTCTACCACCTGCCACAGGCCACGTTGGCGGCAGTGATTATCATGGCGGTGATCAACCTGATCAAGATCGAACCGATCATCCACGCCTACAAGGCACAGCCCCACGACGCCGTGGTGGCGGTGATCACCTTCGTGCTGACCCTGGCCTTCGCGCCCCACCTCGACAGAGGCATCGTAATCGGCGTGCTGCTGTCGCTCGGTCTCTTCCTCTGGCGTTCCATGCGTCCCCGTTTCGCCCAGCTCTCGCGCTACGAGGACGGCACCCTGCGCGACATCCGGGTGCACAACCTGCCTACCAGTCCACAGATCGCCGTGGTACGCTTCGATGGCTCCCTCTATTTCGCCAGCGCCGGCTATTTCGAGACCAAGATGCTCGGCGTGGTGTCGGAATATCCGAACCTTAAGTACATCATTCTCGACGGCGAGGGGATCAACCAGATCGACGCTACCGGCGAAGAGGTACTACACCATCTTTGGGAGCGTCTGCAGGCCCAAGGCATCCACCTGGTGGTGGCGCGCATGAAGAAGCAGTTCATGGATACCATCCGCCGAACCGGCCTGCGGGAGAAGATGGGGGACAACTTCTTCTCGCGCATCGGCCTGGCCCTCAACTTCGTCTGGAATCAACTGGGCGACAGCTATGACCGGGACCACTGCCCACTGCAAGTGCCACACAACGTAGACAAGGATTGAACGCGACATGTACAGGCCTATGCTGAACCGACGAGGCGTGTGCACACTACTGTGCGCCAGTGCCTCACCATGCCGAGTCTGAGCTATCTGCTGTTGACGCCCTTTGTGGGCGCCCTA
>JASFJY010000187.1:0-6357 GCA_050119415.1 Chromatiales bacterium
CCGTCACCGGCGACAAGCATGTGATCGACACCCCCCATTTTGAAGTGATGAAGGACGGCTGTGTGATCGCCAACTCCGGCCACTTCGATGTGGAGATCAATCTGCCGGCCCTGCAAGCCATGGCCAGAGAGAAACACCAACCACGGCCCCACGTGGAGGAGTACAAGCTAAGCGATAGCCGGCGCATCCGCCTGCTGGCGCAAGGACGGCTGGTCAACCTCGCGGCAGCGGAGGGCCACCCGGCCACGGTGATGGACATGAGTTTCGCCAACCAGGCCCTTTCGCTGGTCCACCTGTTCAAGCAGGGCCGCCGGATGGAACATCGGGTGCACCCGGTGCCGGCCGAGATCGACAACTGGATCGCCCAGCTGAAACTGCAATCGATGGGGCTGGAGATCGACCAACTCACCACCGAACAGCAGAACTACCTCAACGCCTGGAAGGAGGGGACATAGCCCGGATCTTCATCCGCGCCGTACGAGCATGGCAGAGTCACTCAACCGCCAGATCGCCAGCAAGCTGCAGGAGATGAGCGACCTGCTGCAACAGCAGGGCGCCAACCCGTTTCGCATCCGCGCCTATCGCCAGGCGGCGGCAGCGTTGCACCGGCAGTCTCGGCCGGTGGATGAGATCCTGAAACAGGAGGGGATCGCCGGTCTCGAAGGGCTGCCGGCCATCGGCAAGGGTATCGCCGCATCGATCCGCGAGATGGTACTGAGCGGCAACTGGTCTCAGCTGCAGCGGCTGCGCCATGGCGCCGAAGGGGTAACACTGCTGCAGACCGTGCCCGGCCTGGGTCCCGAACTGGCGCAACGCATCCACGACGAACTCCATGTCGACACCCTGGAAGCCCTCGAGAATGCGGCCTATGACGGCAGTCTGGAGCGGGTGAAAGGGCTTGGCGAGCGCCGCCTCAGCGCCCTGCGGGCCAGTCTCGCCAGCATGCTCGGACAGCCGCGCATGCGCGCTCGCAAGGAGCCGGAGAAGAGCCCGGAGGCGGCGCTGTTGTTGGAGGTGGACAGGCTCTACCGCGAGAACGCGGAGACCGGAGATCTGCCGCGCATCGCCCCCAAGCGTTTCAATCCCAGCGCAGAAGCCTGGCTGCCGGTGCTGCATACCGACCGCGCGGGCTGGCACTTCACCGCCCTCTACTCCAATACCGCCCGCGCTCACCAGCTGGGTACGACCCGCGACTGGGTGGTGATCTACTTCTACGACGATCACCAGCAGGAGGGGCAGCACACCGTGGTCACCGAGACCCATGGTCCGCTGGTGGGTCAGCGGGTGGTCAGAGGGATGGAACAGGCCTGCCGCCGCTATTACGGTCTGCCCTGAATGGCACACCCTCGCGCAATGAAATCAAATTGATTGGTGGAACTGGGGCCCATCAGCGGGGTGCCGAAACGACAGACATCGAATAAAATCGGATAATCCTTTAACCGAACACGCACACTCCGGAGATAGAGATGCACATCCCCATGTTTCAACCCCTGGTCGCCCTGATTGCCGGTATCCTGATCCTAGTCAAACCCAAGCTTTTGAACTACATCGTGGCCTTCTACCTGATCCTGATCGGCGTGTCGGGATTGGTGAGGTTTTAAGCCGAATATTTTTACCCGGGTTACTCCCACCCCCGAAGGCGGGTCAGCGGCACGAACGCCACCCCCAACACCGACTCCTGGCGGAGTTCGCCTGTGTCGTTCTTTTCCACCACAAACAGCTCCTGATAACTGAAAGGCATACCCACGGGTATTACCAAACGCGCGCCGGGTTTCAACTGGTCGACCAGTGGCCGGGGGATCTCCGGCGCGGCCGCGGTCACCAGGATGCCGTCGTAGGGAGCGTGCTCCGGCCAACCGTTATAACCGTCGTCGCAGCGGCAGCTCACGTTGTCATAGCCGAGCTCCTTGAGTGTCTGCTGCGCGCTTTGCGCCAGGGTGTCGATGATCTCGACGCTGTAGACCTGCTTCACCACCTGTGAAAGCACCGCCGCCTGGTAGCCTGAGCCGGTACCGATCTCCAGTACCACCGCCTCCTCGTCGGCTTCGAGCAGATCGGTCATCAGCGCCACGATATAGGGCTGGGAGATGGTCTGGCCACAACCGATCGGCAGCGGGCCGTTGTCGAAGGCAAAGCGTCGTTCGCTCTCAGGCACAAAGCGTTCCCGAGGCACTTCGCGCATGGCCGCCATCACCCGCTTGTTAAAGTGGTCACGGCCAACCATCCGGCGGGTCAGCGCCAGTTCCCGGTCTATGTCCCGCAGCATCTGTCGCCGATCGCCCATCATTCACCCCCCCTTTACGATAGATAAAATCATGCCGCTCATAGCATCACCATTTCACGCAGCGCCGGTAACCGCACATCGGCGTGTAACTCATCGGCGATGCGTTGGCGCAACGCCTCGCTTGCCTCCGGCTCGCCATGCACTAGCATCAGTTTGGGGCGATTACGAAAGGCGGCATACCATTCGCACAAGCCCTGCTGATCGGCGTGGGCGGATAGGCCGCCGATAGTGTGCACCTGCGCCAGTACCTGCAGTTCCTGGCCGGCCATATGGATCTGCCGCGCGCCGTCCACCAAGGCCCGTCCAGGCGTCCCTGCGGCCTGGAAACCGACAATCATCACATGAGCGTCACGACGCTCCAGGTTGTGGCGCAGATGGTGACGGATGCGCCCGCCGGTGCACATGCCGCTGCCGGCGATGATGATGGCGCCGGCATGTACCCGATTCAGCGCCATCGACTCCTCGCTCTCGCGGATGAAGTGAAGATTGGGCAGGTCGTAGAGGCTGCCGTCGACCCGCTGTGCCGCCCGCGCCTGACGGTCGTAGACCTGGGCATGAGCAGCGTAGACCTCGGTCGCTTCGATCGCCATCGGACTGTCGAGAAAGATCTCCCAGCTCTCCAGCCCCCACGCTTCGAAGTGCTGACTGAAGACGTAGAGCAGCTCCTGAGTCCGCCCCACGGCAAAGGAGGGGATCAGGATATTGCCCCTGCCCTGTCGCGCACCGCAGATGATCTCGCCCATCTCCCGCCAGGTCTCCTCCCAGGAGCGGTGCATGCGGTCGCCGTAAGTGCTCTCCATCACCACCAGATCGGCCTGCTCCAGACGCACCGGATCACGTAGGATCGGCGCTCCCCGATGGCCCAGATCGCCGCTGAAGACCAGGCGCCGGCGCACTCCGCGCTCCTGCAGATCGAGGGCGACAATGGCAGAACCGAGAATATGTCCCGCGTCGTGCAGGGTGAGGGTGACGCCCGGTAGGATCTCAGTCGTCGCCTTATAATCGAGGGGCACGAAGACCTGCATCACCGCCTCCGCATCCTGGCGGGTGTAGAGCGGTTCGATCGGTCGTTCCCCCGCCTTGCGCAGTTTGCGGTTGCACCACTCGGCCTCCCGTTCATTGATAAATCCGGCGTCCTTCAGCATGATGTCGGCGAGATCGACGCTGGCCCGGTGGGTAAAAATCACCCCCCGATAACCTCGCTTGACCAGCAACGGCAGACGACCGGCGTGATCCAGATGGGCATGGGTGAGGACAACCGCGTCGATCTTGTCGGAATCGAAAGGAAAGGGCTCCTCGTTGGCGGCCTCCTGCTCCCGGCTACCCTGCACCAGACCGCACTCCACTAACAGCCGACGGCCTCCAACCGTCAGCAGGTAACAGGAGCCGGTGACCTCACCAACCGCACCGAAAAACTGCAGTTTCATGGCGTACCTCAGACCCCATACCGAGCAGTTCTCTATACAATTTATGCTATGGGCGTTAATCCGAATGTTTCAGCCGGTCGTTTAGAAAAGAAACTCACTTCCGGTTTTTGCTTGTCATCGCTGGAATATTAGCCTCGCCACACGCTCGATCCTGAATAAATCAGAGGTTCTTTAGATATTATGGTTGATCATGCCGACTTTGCCGTTGGCACGGCTCAGTCACTCCGCCCGATAAAGTTCACAATTGCTACTGGACCCGACAACGACCCTGCGCGACCATGTAACCGACCGACAACAAGACACTCCATCCATCTGAAGGGAGCCCGGGCATGAACCGTATCCCCCTCCTCCGTGCCGTTCTCGCCTTTGCCGAGGGCCTGAAATTCCGCCAGCTCTTTTTTCTGGTGGGCGTACTCTTTCTCCTCGATCTGCTGGTACCGGACTTCATACCGTTGGCGGATGAGCTGCTGCTGGGACTGCTGACCCTGTTGCTGGCGACCTGGAAAAAAGGGCGTGACGGCGGGCGCGCCCTCGAACAGCGCAATGGAGAGAGCCGATGATGAGCCTGCCAGTCCCAACCGCCTTTCGGCTTATTCTATTGTTACTGCCGATGCTTCTGCTAAGCGCCTGCGCGTCATTGGCACCGAAGCAGGAGCGTGTTCGAGTCACCATCGTCGACATCAGGCCACTGGAGTCGACCTTCATGGAGCAACGCTTTATGGTCAAGCTGCGGCTACAGAACCGTTCCAAAGCGCCCCTCGCCATCGACGGTATGAGCTTCGACCTGGAGCTTAACGACAGGGACTTCGCCTCCGGTGTGAGCAACGAGGCGGTCACGGCACCGGCGTACGGCGAAGCGCTGATCGAGGTCAAGGTCAGCAGCACTCTGTTCGGCGTGATCCGGCAGCTACAGACCCTGCAGGAGAGTGAGCCGCGTCCCTTCCACTATCGCATCAGCGGTAACCTGAGCAGCCCGGACAGCCTTTTCGGTCTGACATTCAGCGAGAGCGGCGAGATTGACCTGGGATTGCCGACAAATCCTTAGAGGCTTATCAACCGGGAGTCTCTATCGCTATTACCACAGCTATATTTAAGTGTAATAGTTGTGACCTGATGTGACAGCTGCTGTTGGTTAATGTAAGGGGGCCCCGCAGCTACGAAACATGCCAACTCTCCTGCAATAGGGTGAATCAGAAAATCAAGGCGCTTGCCTCTCACCTCGATACTTTCCCTAAGGGTGAGTGAATCTAGTGGGACAGCAGTGATTTATACTATTACATGTATTCCGGACACTAGTGGGCCTTCGCCGGAATGACGTGTGGCGTATTTAACCCAGCTCGGAATTGAGCTGATCTAACACGGTCTGTCTTATCAAATTCGCCATGTCAGTGCCGTATTTGCCGATACGGCACGAGTGACATGGAAGGGAGCTATCATTGTCCCAACCCGCCCAAACCGATCACCGCGAAATCACCCTGGCCGGCGAGGCGCTGACCAAGACCTATCACACAGGCGCGGTGGATGTGCACGCTCTGCGAGGCGTCGATCTGCAACTCTTCGAAGGGGAGCTGGTGGTGCTTCTTGGCCCCTCCGGCAGCGGCAAGTCGACCCTGCTCAACATCCTCGGCGGACTCGACACCCCCAGCAGCGGTCGGGTGCGCTTTCACCAGACGGAGATCACCGATGGCGACGAGTCGGTGCTCACCCGCTACCGTCGTGACCATGTCGGATTCGTCTTTCAGTTCTACAATCTGATCCCCAGTCTCACCGCCCGCGAGAACGTGGCCCTGGTGACCGAGATCGCACGCGCGCCGATGGATCCGGCGCTAGCCCTATCCCTGGTCGGCCTGGGCGAAAGGCTCGACCACTTCCCGGCCCAGCTCTCCGGTGGCGAGCAGCAGCGGGTGGCTATCGCGCGGGCCATCGCCAAACGGCCCGAGGTGCTGCTCTGCGACGAGCCCACCGGCGCGCTGGACAGCCAGACCGGCATCTTGGTGCTGGAGGCGATCGAACGGGTCAACCGGGAACTCGGCACCACCACCGCGGTGATCACCCACAACACGGTGATCGGACAAATGGCCGACCGGGTGATCCACTTCGGCGACGGCCAAGTGGTCGGCGCCGAAACCCATGCCTCGCGCTCGCCGGCCAGCGAACTGAGTTGGTGACCCACCATGCGTGCGCTGAACAAAAAACTGCTGCGTAACCTCTGGAAGCTCAGGGGCCAGGTACTGGCCATCGCGGTGGTGATCGCCTCCGGCGTTGCTGTACTGGTGATGTCGCTCTCCGCCCTCGATGCGTTGACCGATACCACCGAGGCCTATTACGAACGCCAACGTTTCGGCGAGGTCTTCGCCAGCGTCAAGCGCGCGCCTCAGCGGCTGCTGGAGCAAATCCGCACCATCCCTGGCGTGCGCTCGGTAGACCATCGCATCAAGTACCTGGCCACCCTCTCCATCGAGGGCTTCGAGGAACCGGTGATCGTCCAGCTGGTCTCCATTCCCGAACAGGGGCTGCCCAGACTCAATCGCCTGGTGCTGCGTACCGGTCGTCTGGTCAGCCCGGGCCATCCCGACGAGGTGGTGGTGAACGAGCCATTCGCAGAGGCCCACAACCTGCTGCCCGGCGATACCTTCAAAGCGCTGA
>JASFJY010000188.1:0-6349 GCA_050119415.1 Chromatiales bacterium
GCTGCTCCTGGTAGCGGGACCAGGAGATAAGGGGATCGACCGCCGGGTAGAAGCGCTTGTAGGCACGGTCGTAGGAGAGGCCGAGAAAGCACTTCACCGTGTTGAGGGTCGACTGGGTGACCGGCTCCTCGAAGTTGCCGCCGGCCGGTGAGACGGTGCCGATCAGGGTCAGGCTGCCGCTCTCCCCTTCCCGGGATTGAATCACCCCGGCCCGCTCGTAGACGCCGCGAATGGAGGAGTCGAGATAGGCGGGGAAGGCTTCCTCGCCGGGGATCTCCTCCAGCCGCCCGGAGGTCTCGCGCATGGCCTGGGCCCAGCGGGAGGTAGAGTCGGCCAGCAGCAATACATCGTAGCCCATCTGGCGGTAGTACTCGCCAAGGGTGATGCCTGTATAGATCGACGCCTCGCGTGCCGCCACCGGCATGGAGGAGGTGTTGCAGATGATGATGGTGCGGTCCATCAGGGAACCGCCGGTGGCCGGGTCGTTGAGATGGGGGAACTCGGTGATCGTCTCCACCACCTCTCCGGCGCGCTCGCCGCAGGCGACGATGATGACGATGTCGACCGATGAGTAGCGGGAGATGAGATGCTGCAATACCGTCTTTCCTGCGCCGAAAGGGCCGGGGATGCAGGCGGTGCCGCCGCGGGCGATGGGGAAGAAGGTGTCGAGCAGGCGCAAGGTGGTGACCAGCGGTTCGTTGGGGTAGCGCCGTTCGAACAGACCCTGCTCCAGCATCTGCTGGGGGATGGGCCGACGCACCGGCCAACGCTGCTTGAGAGTCACCGGTCGTTCATGTCCGTGGCTGTCGAGCAGGGTGGCGACCTGGGTATCGACGGTGACGCTGCCCTCCTGGATCCAGACCACCTCCACCTCGCCGATCTGATCGAAGGGGATCATGATCTTATGGCTGAAGGCCCCCTCCGGCACCGTGCCTATAACATCGCCGGCGCGCAAGCGGGCGCCGGTCTGCACCTGGGGTACGAAGGACCATTTGCGACGCGGCTCGAGGGCCGGCAGCTCTACCCCCCGGGGCAGGAAGATGCCATGGGTGAGCGCGATATCCTCCAGCGGATTCTGCAGCCCGTCGTAGACCTGGCCGAGCAGCCCGGGCCCCAGCTCCACCGAAAGCATTTCGCCGCTCTGCTCCACCGCATCACCGATGCCGACACCGACCGTGCTCTCGAACACCTGAACGTCTGCCTGACGGCCGCGCACGCGCAGCACCTCGGACTTGAGCCGCTCCTGGCGTTCCTCCTCGCCAAGACGGCCCGGCCTGACGTAGACCACCTCGTTTTTCATCAGCGATGCGCTCGACTCGATGGTAACGATGTCGTCCTGCACGGCGATCACCTGGGCGGAGAAAGGGGTTTCGCTTGCTTCAGTCATCTTCCATACCGTCCGTAAAGGGTTTGTTTAAGGAAGTGTCGGTCCACTGATCTGTCAAATCGAAAAAACTATGTCGTACTGTGAGTCTCCATCTCATCGAAAAGGTGGCCGTAGCGCCCTAGCCCGGTATCGACCAGACTATCGAACCGCTGCACCGCGCGGGCGCCGTCGTAGCTTGACCAGCGGGCGATCAGGTCCCAGCGCATCACATAGATCACCACCGCCTCGAAGTCGAATTCGTGCCCGACACTGATGCGGGTCAGATAGCCCCAGACGAAACCCAGCAGCAGCCGCTCCAGGCCCAGGCTGTCGCGAGTCTCGACCAGCCGCTCCGCCTCGTTGATCCAGGGGTAGACCTGCTGCAGGCGAAAGCCCGGCTCGTTCCAGTAATGTTCGATATGACGTACCCAGCGACCATAGCCCCAGGGCTGGCCGGCGGGTGGCTTGGTCTCGCCCCGGCGGCGGCGGCGCAGAGCGGTATAGAGGGTGCGCAGCTCCATGCGAAAGCGCATGATGTCGTAGGCAAACCCTGTGCCCCAGGTCTCCTCGAAGCGCTTGGCGCGCGCGATCAGCTCGGCATCGGTAACGCTCATACTCTGGTGGATCCACTCCAGCACCGAGGAGAGGTCCCGCAGGGCCTGGATGTCGGTCTCATCGAGAATCTTGAGACGGTAGCTCAGGCGTAAACGCGACAGAGGCGTCTGGTGGGCGCCGAACAGGGGGCCGTGGTAAGGTAGGCTGGTGATCAGCATAACGTAGCGGGTGGCCCGTTCCATGTTACTTCACCGTCCCTTCCAGAATGGCGCGGAAGCGGGGATGCAGGTGTTTCAGCAACACCTCGGCCACCTTGTCGGGAGTCAGATCGACCTGAATCTCCCCCTCTTGCAGGCTAATGCGGATACCCCCTTCCAGGCGGTCGCTACTGCGCAGCTCGACACCGTCGCGCAGCAACCCGCTGGCCACCGAAAGCACGAAGTGGGAGAGCGAACCCTCGCGCAGCTTCTCCGGGTGGCGCCGCAGCTCCTCCAGGCCGACCACATCCTCCGGCAGCAGGATCTCGACCTGCTCCGTCTGCTCGAGCCCCGCATCGCGCCGGACGCGGCCGGCCACTTCCAGGATCAGGCGCTCCAGGAAGGGCCCCTGCTCCATCTCGGCGGCCACCAGGCGGCGCACCTCTTCGCTGAATCTTGTACTCAGATGCCCTTTCATCTTCAGCACCGTGTCGCGCATAGCGGTGCGCAGGGCCTCTTCACCGGCGTCGCGTACCCGCTCCGCCTCGGCCCTGGCCTGGCGCATGATCTCCTCGGACTCGTGCTTCGCCTCCGCTACGATCCCCTCTGCCTCATGGCGCGCCGCGGCGATTAACTCGTCCGCTTGACGGCGCCCGTCGGCCACCCCTTCGTCGCGCAGCCGCTCGATCAGCGCCTCCACCCCGGATGAGGGAAGGCCGTTGAGTGGGGTCTTGGTCAGCTCTTGTTCACTCATGGCGCCACCTCAGGTTCCTGCGGGGATGCCGCCCGCCAGCACCAGGGCGAAGACGAAGGCGAACACGGCGAAGCCCTCGACAATGGCGGCGGGAGCCAGCGAGAGACCGAAAATCTCCGGCTTCACCTTGGAGGCATTAATCGACGAGGCGCAACACTGCCCCTGGCGGATAGCGCTGAACATCAGGGCCAGGCCGGCGAATATGCCGATACCGAACAGGGCGCCGGCGTTCTCCGGGGTGATGACGCGGTTTAGGGTGAACATCACCACGATACCGTAGATAACCTGGGACGAAGGCATTACCGAAACGCCGATATAACGTCCATGACCGCTCTCGGTCTCAATCATGGCGCCGATGGCGGCCTGCCCCGCGACAGCGCATCCCATGATACTGCCGATCGCCCCCAACGCCATAACGCCGTAGACCCCGGCCCAACCCATTGCAATGACGAACTCGTTCATTCCTTCACTCCCCGTTTAGCGAATGCCCGAAAGGGGTAGCCCTCTTCCGACAGCCCCCAGTTGTAGAACTCGATGAAATTGAGGCGCAGCCCGTGTACCACCCCGCTCATCAGGCTGAGCAGGATATTGAGCAGATGGCCCACCAGCAGGATAAGCAGACTGAACAGCAGCCCCATGCCGGGTTGTGCCTCCGCCACCTGGCGCGCCAGGTCGTTGAAGGTCAGCGCCAGGGAGGCGCTTGCCAGGCCCAGGGCGAACAGCCGCAGGTAGCTCAGCACATCGCCGAAGATCTTGGTTACATTGGTCAGGGCGGAGAGCCCTTCCAGGGTCCGCCACAGCAGATCGATGGCGCTCCTGACCGGCCGCTCGCTGCCGAAGAGAAAGACCGCCAGCAGACCGGCCAGCAAGGCCGCGAAGCCCAACCGGTAGGCGAGGTAAGCCGTTGTGCCCTCCCCCATGCCGAGCCAGATCAGCAGGCCGCCCAGCGCCACCGCGATCCAGCCCAGGCTTACCTTCGAGCGGTTCATCCCCCAGGACTGCCATGCCATGATGCCGTTGGCCAGGGCGATGTGGAGCACACCGATGGTCACCGAGAGCCGCATCATGGTGTCGAAGTCGTTGATGTCGAACAGCTTGAACATGCCGAGCACACTCCCCTCGGGGGGCGTGACGCCGAAGTAGCTGCCCACCAGCCCCCCCCAGATCAGGGCGCTGCCACTGAGAGTGGCGGCGAGGATACGCAACCTCCGGCCGGTTGCGCTGCGCCCCATGGCGCGCCAGCCGAAAATCACGCCGAGCCCCAGCAAGGCGGCGTAGCCCGCGTCCGAGAGAATCATGGAGAAGAAGAGCGTAAAGGAGAGAAACACCACCAGCGAGGGATCCCAGCTGCGGTACCCCGGCGTCTGGTAGAAGTCGACCAGGTCTTCGCCGGCGGCCAGCTCCGGGGGGTTGCTCAACAGGGTGGGCGGACGATCCCCCTCGCCGGGCTCCTCCACCAGCAGCGCCAGCCGTCGCACTTCTGCCACCCCCCGCAGACGCGGCAGTTCGGGTGCGGGCACCCAGCCCTGCAGGGCGAAGATCGAAGCCTCATCCCGGGTCTGAGTGGCGGCATGGAGCCGGGCGGCGCGATCCTCGGCGGCACTCAGGTGGGCGGCGATCAGATTGATCCAGCGGGTCAGTGCCTGGCGCTCCGCCAGCAGCTCCTCCAGCTCGATCTCGCTCTCCTCCCACTGGCGAATCACCTCCTCCAGGGGCAGGCTGCCGGTGTGGGTGCGCGGCACCGGCAGCAGGCCGCTGGGGGGCTCCTCGCGAGAGATCACCAGCAGATAGGCGAAGCGGTTGTCCCGGTGAACCACCTGCCAAGGCTGCTCCAGATCATCGAGTTCCGCCAGGGCGTCTCGCGGCAAGACGTAGAACCAGAGGCGCATGCCGCCGAGCCGCTCCGGCGGTGTATGAAAAAAATTGCCCCAGGGACGCAAGGCCTCGATGCGCTCGCGCAGGGCGTCGCTGCGGTCCTGGGTATCGCGCACCCGCTGCTGGTTGAGCAACACCTCGGCCACCACCGCCTGCATATCGAAACGCTCGTCGTGGCGCACCACCCGACGCTTCTCCTTGACGCCGCTCAGATAGCGCAGCGCCTTGTAGGCATCCACCGGCAGGGCGGGAGGGAGTTTCTCCGGCTCCTTGGGAGCAGGGGCCAGCGAGTTCAGATGGAGGCATCCCAGCGCCTGCACCCGCTTCAGCACAGCCTCCTTCTCCCGGGCCATGCCGAACAGGGTGACCTTGCGCAGGGGGACGATGCTCATGAGGCGGCCCGCTTGCCCTTGGCGATCTTGGCCCGCACCACCGCCGCGCGCTCTCCGTCGGCGAGGAAGATCTGGATACGGCGGATGTTGTCCCGTGCCTGTGGGATCAGCACCTTGTCGAACAGGTTGACCCGCTGGGTGATGGTGCGCACCGCCTCATCGAGCAGTGTCAGGCAGCGCCGCTCCACCTGAATGCGCAACCGCAGCTGCAGCATCTCTTCCATACGCCAGGCGAAATTGTCGACCCACTCCGGCTTTGCCAGCAGGGCGTAATCGGCCCGCTTCAGCTCGACCTCCCTGATCAGGGGCAGGCGCACGCCCATGACGTTTACCTCGCCGAGTTCCACCCGAACGACCTGCACCAGGTTCTCGATATTGACCTCTTCGTTGGAGCCCATGGGCAACCCCTCTTCGACCTTGCGGCGCAGTTCGGCGATCTCGGCCTCGGTGGCCTCGATGGCGCGCGCCGCCTTGGCCCGCTCGGCAATCAGCTGGCGGCGCTTGAGGTCGAGCGACGGCAGATAGCGTTCGAAGGTCTTGAGGCGCCGGTTCTGCACGCTGAGGGAGGATTTGCTCAGGGCCAGACGCGCCATCTCAGGCCACCTTGATCTCGTCTAGGTTGGGGAAGTACTTATCGATCAGCGACTGCTTCATCAGCAGCTCCTCGGCGTCGAAACACTCCGCCAGGGTGCGCCAGGAGAGATCGAGCGCATCCTCCAGAGGCATGGAGACCTGGATCTCCATGAAACGCTGCTGGAACAGGCGGCCGAACTTGAGCAGCTTTTCGTCGAAAGGGGTGAGTTCGAAGGCCATGGCCTGTTTCTGCTCCGCGTCCCTGGCGCCGGAGTAGAAGCGGATCATGGTGTTCATGATCTGCGCATGGTCCTCCCGCGTCACCTTGCCGATCACATGCTGTTTGAGCCGCGACAGGGAGCCAAAGGGATCGATCACTCCGTTGTGCAGATAGAACTGCCCCTCGGTGATGTAACCGGTGTTGTCGGGCACCGGATGGGTCACGTCGTCCCCCGGCATGGTGGTCACCGAGAGGATGGTCACCGAGCCCGCATCCCGGTAGGCGGCCGCCTTCTCGTAACGGCGCGCCAGCTGGGAGTAGAGATCGCCCATGTAGCCACGGTTGGAGGGAACCCGCTCCATGGAGATACCCACCTCCTTGAGGGCGTCGGCGTAGGCGGTCATGTCGGTCAGTAGC
>JASFJY010000189.1:0-6337 GCA_050119415.1 Chromatiales bacterium
GGGAGTGGAGATAGCCTGGTCCCAAGTAGACATGCAAGTGCTAATGAAAACAGATGGATATCCTACCTATCATTTTGCAAGTGTAGTGGATGATCACTTGATGAGAATAACCCATGTACTGCGTGGAGAAGAGTGGATAACATCAACTCCCAAGCATTTGCATATTTACAGCGGATTCGGCTGGGAACCTCCCAAATACGCACACCTTCCCCTACTGCGTAACCCAGACGGAACGAAATTGAGTAAGAGAAGGAACCCAACAAGCATAGAGTATTACCGACGTTTAGGCATTGTGCCTGAAGCATTGGTTAATAATCTCGGAAGAATGGCATGGTCAATGCCCGATGAGAAAGAGAAATTTGAGCTCAGTGAAATGATAGAGGCTTTTGATCTTTCAAGAGTATCGATGGGGGGGCCGAGATTCGACATAGAAAAGCTGGAGTGGCTGAATGGCACATGGCTGAGAGACCTTTCGCAAAGTCAGTTTGCAGAAGCGGTGACAAGTTGGGCCATTAACAAGAGCTATTTAAACAAGGTACTACCGCTTGTACATGGAAGAGTGCAGAAACTTTCGGAAATGGAACGACTGGCTGGGCATTTTTTCAAAGGTTTGTTGGATTTAAAGAAAGAAGACTTGCAATTTGGAAAGATTACGTCTGAAGAGGTTCAGAAGCTGTTGCTGTGGTGTGGATGGGAGTTTGAGGGGCTTACTGAATGGACTGCGGAATCTATAGAAAGTGCTATCAGAACAGTTGGTATGAAGCTAGATGTCAAGATCAGGCAAGTGACTGGGGTGTTGTTTGTGGTTGTAACGGGAAATAAAGTTTCAACCCCGCTTTTTGCAACGATAGAGGTCACTGGGAAGGATCTCGTACTCGCCAGAATGAGGCAAGCGGTAAATACTATTGGTGCTATAGGCAAAAAGAAGATGAAATCAATGCAGTCAGAGTACCAGGCTATAAAATAGATTCGGATATCTTCGTTGTATCCGGCATGGTCGTCCAGACACCAGTTGATCTGCTCGCCGCTCAAAGGAAAGAAGCAATGAAAAAAACAGGAGAATCAGAACTAAACTGCGCTTAACATCAGCCATGATTTTGTGGCTGATGTGCCAGCTTTGACAAAAAAGTAGACATGCCCTGAAATTATAGTCAATGTTAATATATCACTTGCAGGATGTCTTATACTGGTCTACCAATGTATAGATATAAGAAAGAGAGATAAGAATACACCCAGACTGCCAAGGAGGGGGCATGGCAAAACACATCATCTTTCTGGTACACGGCATGGGCGATACCCAACCGGGCTGGTCCAGGGCGATCCAGGCGCAGATCAAGCGGCTCTATTCAGGCTATCTGCGGCTCAATCTGCTGGTGCCGTTTGATAACAATTTCACCTTTCACGAGCTGTGGTACAACGACAAGTTCGAGGAGCGGCGCCAAGCCTGGAAGCAGAATGCCCAGGGAGTGCTCAACGCACTCAAAAGCAAGGGCCTGCAAGCCAGTGCCGTAACCCAGCTTGCCAAGTATGGCGAGCAGCCCAGTGCCGACAACTTCCTCGGCACCCACGTACTCGATGTGGTGCTTTATCGGTTTATTCCCCAGATTGCCAGCCAGATACGTAGCAGCCTGAACGAGCAGATCCTCCAACGCCTGACGCAGGAACCCGAGGACGAGGTTGTTCACTGGTCGGTGATCGCTCATTCGCTGGGCACCTCGGTTATTCATGATACCCTGCACGCCATGTATTCGGCGGGCCTGCCCGCCAGTGTGACTCGGCCCCGCACCCTGGCGATGTTGGCCAATGTCAGTCGTGTGCTGCAGAATGATTTCAAGGTCTACACTTCGCTGGTCAATCCCAGCCTCGATGCGGCGAAAGGGCTATGCGATTACTACCTCAATGCCCGTCATGAATGGGATCTGATACCGGTACCGAAGATGTTCAAGCCGGTGGATGATTGGCCGGATCTGCCAAGCCGCCGCGAACACCGGTATCAGAACCTGGTAATCAACGCAATTGCCGACAAGAATGTGCATGACCTGGCGCATTATCTACAGAATCCCAAGGTACACATCCCGCTATTCCGTACCTTGACTTGGAACGATGTGATCGAAGTCACAGAGGAGGAGGCGGCGATCGCCGCGTATGAGGCGAGCACGCCGCTGAGCCAGTTCGAGGATCTTATCAAGGATATCAAAAAGGTCTGGATCAGCGAAGAGGCGAACTGGAAACAGATCATAAAGGGGTTTGGCGATTTTCAGGCGCTGATAAAGAACATTGACCTGTAAGCAAGGGGAGGCGTCATTATGAGAACCGCACATCTGGTCCTTATGTTTATCGGCTTGGTGCTGGTCCGCATACCGCTGGTAGTGGCACAAACCGATTGTACAAGGATCGATCAGATGCAGCAGGTCGATCAAGTAAGCCGGCTGAAAGCATTGCACACCAATAACTGCCTGGGTGGCGCAAACGATCAGGCGGATCTGACCCGTGAGATTGTGGCGATTCTGCAGGAACCCGGTTCACGGGGCGTCAAAGGGGTGAGCGATGCCGAGCGGCGGCTGGCCGCCAGTGTTGCCTTAGAAAAGATTCAGACCGCTACCGACAAGGACTTGGCCGCGACCGAGGGACCGGAGCGCTTCGACGGGCAGCAGCGCCTGAAAGCACTCAGGGAGGCACTGTTAATTGCCCACGAGGGGGTGGTCAAGGCGCATGAGACCGAAGGATTACATCGCCCGGGTCATTGGGAGTTTGAGCGTAACACCGGCTGTTTTTCCAAGCTCACCCTCATGGGGCAGGGGGCGATATGCCTGTTCGATGACTTTGTGATACCCAATTGCCGGGAACCGCGGAGTTCGCTTTGCAGCGCGACCTATGCACGGGCCAAGGCGATTCTGCGCTATGACCGGCTGATTCAACGCGCGCTCAACTACTATTCGCGGCCTATTGTCGATCAGCATTACGCCGACGCAGTTCGCCGCGACCGGCAGTGGGACGCTTATTTCAACGAGGCGCGCTTTCAGTATATGTGGGAATTGAAGCTCAATGGCCTGTGGCTGGAGCGCAACGAAAAGCGCGAGATGGATGCCGCAGGCAACCGCCTGGGTTTTCGCGAGCCGCCTACAGATCAATGGATCGTGCTTCATCCTAATGTGGGTATGGAGTACATTGAGGGTGCCCCTGACGGTAACCAGCTGCAGGAGGCTGTATTCATGGAGATCCTCGGCTACAACCGCTGGAGTTGGAAGCCCGATGGGCGCATGGGAACGGCCGTCGGCGCCTCTATCATCGGCGCGTACAGTGATCGAGCGACGCTAGATGACTGGCGCTATGGTGTGATGCTGCATTACAACAACACCTGGTCATTGGCGGTGACCCGCCGCAATGGTGAGACCGGGTTCTTGTTGAGCATGGATTTCGCCCAGTTCCTTGCCGACGTGCCGCAGAAGGCACGCAATGCATTGCGCTCTGGTAAGTAATACCGACAGCCTCGAACACACACACGCGGTTACCCAGTCGCAGAGCAGGTCGCGGAACTGAGTCAGGCCAAAGCGCTATAGATTTACCACCGTATGTCTCCTGGGCACAGCAAGAGGCGGTTGCTGAGTGGTCCCGGCCCATGGCAACGCACTACCCCGATGGTAAATGGTTGGCGACGGTATCTATTGATACCACAGCGGCGCTCTGGCAATGGCGCTCCGATGACCTGATCGCCGAGGCTTGCCAGAGGGTGCCCGCAGACCCGTCGAAGGAGCAGTTGGCGGGCGATACGGAAATTAGTATCCGTAACCTCGGCTCATGTGTCGAAGCGGCGGTGCCCATGGCGCCGCAATCGGGGTCCGGCTAAGCTGGGTTGCCTAATCTTCGGGCTAGATGCCTGTACAATCTCATGTAATCTCAGGCCTCGTCGAAAGGTTCTGCTGTGCTGTGTCGTCGAGTCTACTGGCTGCGTGCCTTAGACCTCGGCTACGCCTATCACATAGTTCTTTCCGTAGTATTTGGCGCACTTCGGACAGGTCGTGTAAAAGAAATAAGTCTTCTTGACCTGTTTGCCTCGGCTCTGTACGAAGGCCTCTAACTCTTTCTCCCATCTGGGTGCGTTTTTGTAGGGCCCCTCGAAAACTTTTGTCACAAAATCGCCAGTTAAGCGCACCATCTCCTGCCCAGGCACCTCCTTGGTGACGGAGAAGAAATGTTCGGCACGCCAAGCTGATATGTCATGGGACAATACGATCACCTGGTCCATGTCGAAGGCCTCTGCCGCTTCGATAGCGTTAGAGGTCTTGGGGTAAATGGTGCCCATATTGAGCGGGATGTGGAAAAGACTGCGGGTCATGGCTTTGACGAACAGCTTGTCCACAAAGTGTAAGTCCTGCTCGTCCCAGCCCTCAGGATTGAATTTCGGACAACAATTGGTGGGATTCTCGCTCGCGTCGTATCTGGGTAAAGCATTGGCTTCCATCGCTATCTCCTTTCCCTGCTGCTGCCTGTGTGTTGTGATTCAAGTATAATAGTCGGTTTTAGCGAGGGAGGGAAACCCCAGGGACGTAAAGGAGAAGTAGATACGGAACATCGCATTCTTATGCTTGGATTTATCACCCCGGCGAGCGTAAATAACAACTCAAGAATGTTTTCTGTAAGTGCTCCGACTGAATGCTGATATGTTGCGATAAAAGAAACCTCCTAGATATTCAATATCTCACGCCCCAAGAAGCCCCTGCAATTCTTCCATTGAGTGATAGGTGAAACACACTTTCCCTTGGCTTGACTATCCGAAAATGTCACCTCGCAGGGCGGACAATATTATCTGCATCAGTCGTGCCAACCGAGTGATGTTGGGATCCTTGCCTAGCGTGGTGTTTCGGCTGGCCTGGCCGGACAGGATGGCCTTTGTGCCGTTAATCCGCTCGGACAGAACCTTAACTGACCACTACACGGCGGATGGTCATCGAGATCATTGCTCCTATTTATCGACTTGCTGAGCCGCTTGTGCGGTGAGCCGCAGGATCTCCTTGTCCTTCAGCCCACTCGCCGTCTCCAGTGTAGCGTAGGCCTGCTCCAACTCGCGGATCCGCGATAGGTCGTGACGTCGATCCGCTTCCGCCTTGGCCAGTGTCGCGACGGTGTTGGCGTGGTCGGTCTGTCTGGCAGCTGTCCAGCCGAACCTGCAACTGCTGGCTGGCAGCTTGCGCCTGGGTGAGACGTCCCGACAAGTTGGCGGTCTCCTGTTTCGCCTGCAGGTAGGTGTGGTTGAGCGCCTCGATCTTTGCCCGCAGGGCTTGTTGCGCGTCCTCGGCCTGGGTGCGTTCCTGGGCGCGGGCTGTCCGTTCTGATCATAGAGGGCGGTGAGCCTTGTGTCCGTCGCCTGGTGACGTTCTTCCTCCTTGGTTAGGTCTGTCCGCGGGGCCTCGACCCGCTGTTCGGCTTATGCGATGCGGGCCTGGGCATCTTCCCGGATGGCCGGGACCTGCTGCTCGACGGCCTGACGCCGGTCGGTGTCTGAGCGCAACTGCCGTTCCAGACCGTCGCGCCGCTCCACTAACTGGTCGACCTGCCGCCTTATGGCCTGGAGTTCGTCCTTGGCCATCTCCAGGGTATCCTGTACGGCCGTGCGTTCTGTTTCGGCCGCTTCGATCGCTTCCAAGGCCTTGCGAGTCGCCTCCTCGTAATCGGGCTTCGCCTGGGCCCTGGTTACCTCACGGAACCCCGTGAAGGCATCCAGGAGAGGGGAGAGGGCTTCCGCCGGAAATTCCTGCCGGCGAACGGGGTCAGGTCTTGCATTGTGCATTGTCAAGCTTTTGTAGTTGATAAGCCTCGTTCAATGTGAGTTGAACGGAGCTTTTGCGTTCAAGCCTCCTCGACGGTCAAGACCAGACAGCCACGCATGACCCGGATGCGCACCGGCACCCGGATGTCGAATCCCGCCTCGGCCAACCATCGGCCTTTCATCTGCACCCAGGGCACTACAACCGATCACTTCGGCATGCCGGGTGGATCAGCCTTGCGAGGGGGATAGTCATAGAACAGCTATCTCTTCGAAATCGAGTTAGAGGGGGTTATGCAGGGACGACTGCCGGTCTTCGAAACTCTCTCCAAGTACCCCTCTATCCGCCGTGATATGGAAGAGGATGATCGGTTTGCCCAGGTGGCGAAAGTGGCCGGGTTTAGCCTGCATGCCGATGTTGCTGCAGAGGCCTGGGAACGACAAAAGTTGGAGAGGCTATGTCGGTATATATCAAGACCAGCGGTCTGCGAGAAACGCCTATCATTGGCCGCTTCTGGGAATATCCGCTACGACGTGAATGGAATCACAAGTGTCGCGGGCGCATGGATGCGC
>JASFJY010000190.1:0-6327 GCA_050119415.1 Chromatiales bacterium
TTGCCCTGATAGGTCACCCGCGCCGAGGTGCCCAGCATCGTCAAGCTGGGTGCTACACGCCTGGGCCGCATCCAGCGACGCAAGTTGCTTGATGCGCAGCGGATCTCGTCCACCACGGGCAGGAACTCTGTCAGGTCTACCTCGGTGGCGGGCTTGCGGAAATCTTGGTGAAAAGCCCGGTGGAACTCGTCGCGCCTGGCCAATAAAGCATCCCGCAGCTGCGCCAGCTTGTGCCGACGCTCCCGCAGCGCGCTGGTGCGCAGGCGCAGTGCCATCGCTCCCTGTAGCTCGAAACAGTGAGCAATCCGCTGTCGATCGGTAGGATCGCTTTGCATCGATGACTCCTCCGGCGGTCAGGCGGATTATGGGGCAGGTTTTAGTAGGCGCGACTTTCCATGGGCAACTCCCCGCGTTTGAAGGCTTCCGCGGCGCGGCGTTGATCCTTGGCCAGGCGCCCGTTGGCGATACGACGCACCCACCAGGGCAAGGACTTGACCGCTCCGTTGGTGGCGATCGCCAGTACATAGGCCTTTACACATTTCTCGAACAGCTCCAGGTTCAGGGCCAACCGCGTACAGGTGGTTCCAAAGCACAGGGGCATGCCCTCCATAAGCAGCACATTGCCGCCTTCGCGCAACGCCTCTTCGAGGGCGTCGATACCCTCCGGCGCCGTTTTCATGGGGCCGAGATGGCGCGCCTGCTCGTCGAAGAGCTGCGGCAGCACACCACCGAAGCCATCCAGGCAGGGACCGAAAAATGCGCCGCCCCAGGCGATGGCGCCGACGTCGGGACGCTTTGCATAGACAGCGGCATGCACGGCCGGCATATCGCTCGATGCGGCGTCGTCCCAATCGATCAGGTAGGGTTTGGCATCCACCATTTCACCAAGCCACATCGCCCTGCTTCCGGGGCAACGCAGCGAGAGGCTGGCTTCCCTATTGCTGAGCAACTCTTTGGCGAGCAGACGCTCGTGTGTCTCGTACCACAGGGTTTTCAGATGCTCGTGTTCTGTCCTGATCATGGTATTACACCAGTTTGAAGACATCTTCGAAACGGTTGAGTGCCTCGTCGATCACCTCGTCGGTATCCGCCAGGCTGGTATAGATGCGGCTGCCCGCCAGGGTAATGAGCCCGTGGGCCGTGTAGGCCGCTCCCATCTCTTCCATCATGTGCTTGCGCGCCTTGGCTTCAGGCTTCAGTTTCCAAAGCTTGTAGAGGTTGCCGGTTTTCAGCAGCAACACGCCCGATGTCTGCAGATGGACAATGGAACCCAGGTTG
This sequence comes from Chromatiales bacterium, assembly GCA_050119415.1. Lineage (GTDB taxonomy): Bacteria > Pseudomonadota > Gammaproteobacteria > Chromatiales > Chromatiaceae > Thiodiazotropha. Next base: position 1,279 of record JASFJY010000190.1, read on the forward strand.
TAGACCACATAGGGCAGACCCAGCCGCTCGATGATCTCCTCCAGTCCAAGGCACAGACGGTCGCCGGCGCGGCCGGCCTTGACCGCGGCATCGCTTTGCTCGGCTTCCAGCAGGGCATGGTAGCCCGCCACGCAGGAGAGCGGGTTGGCGGTGAGGGTGCCGCCGACGAAGGCGCGCCGCGAGTTGGTGCCGATACCTCCGACCAGCATCATCATGATGTCGCGGCGGCCACCGATGGCTCCGGCCATGGGGTAGCCGCCGGCCAGGCACTTGCCCAGCACGGTGATGTCCGGTGTGACGCCGAAGTAGGCCTGGGCGCCGCCGGGGCCGAGGCGGAAACCGGTGACCACCTCGTCGAAGATCATCAGGGCGCCGAATTCGTCGCACAAGGCGCGCACCTGGCAATTGTAGTCGGGATGTACGGGCCGCGTGCCGCTCTCCGGGCCCACCGGCTCCAGCAGTACGGCGGCCGTGCCGCCGCGCAGGCGGTTGAGTTGCAGCTTTCGGCGCAGGGCATCCAGGTCATTGGGGAGACACTCCTGTGTCAGTGCCGTGGCGCCCCGCGGAATACCCACCGCTTCCATACGACCGGTGCCCGGCAGGCGCATGCCGTAGACCAGCTGATCGCTCCAACCGTGGTAGGCTCCGCCGATCTTAATGATCCAGCGCTTTTTCGTATAGGCGCGCGCTAAGCGCACCGCGCCCATTACCGCCTCCGTACCGGAGCCTAGCAGGCGCAGCATCTCCACTCCTGGCATGCTGCGGCAGACCAGTTCCGCCAGCTTCACTTCGTACTCGTGCAACAGGCCGGTGACCGGCCCGCACTCCTGCAGTACCTCGTTGACCTTCTGCCGCAGTGCCGGCGGATTGGAGCCGAGCAGCGTGGGGCCGCCGGCCTGCAGGAAATCGATATAGCGGTTTCCATCCACATCGGTCAGGTGCGCGCCGTGCGCCTCGCTCATGGCCAGCGGAAAGGGGTAGTTGAAGGCCAGGTTGTGCTGCACACCGCCCGGGATCACCGCCTGGGCCGCCTCCGACAGATCCTTGGAGCCCTGGCAGCGCTGTTCGAAATAGCGCATCACCTGCTCCATGCCCTGCGGTTTGATCGGACGCATGGGCTGACCAACCAGTTCGTCAAAACGACGATAGAGAGTATCGACATCGGGCCATGCAGAGATGGCACACTCCTTTTTCATATCCATGGGACCACACTGATTTTGGCAAGGTTGAGGGGGCTCATGTAACCTCCATTAAGGCAAGAACCCCGCGCAGGATGGCGGCACGCTGGGGATTGAGGATTGTCTGGGCCGTGATGCGGGAACAGAGCCGGTCACGCGCCAGCCGCTCTAGATCCTCGACAGTTTGCAGCGCTGCCTGTGTGTTCTCTGCGCAGCAGAGCACACCGTGATTACGCATCAGGTAGGCGTTGACATCGGATCGTAATGCGCGGCCGACCATGCCTGCGAGCAGAAAGGTGCCCGATGGCATATAGCCGATGACCGGCACCTCTGCGCCAATGGAGAGGCGCAGGTGTGCGTCGTCAACAGGCAGGGGTTCGCCAAGCAAGGCGCAGGCGCTCGCCACCGGCTGATGGGTGTGGATACTGCACATGACATCAGGCCGACGGCGCAGGACCCGCGCGTGCAGGCCCATCTCCACCGATGGCGCGTGCCAACCGGAGATGCATTTCAGATCCGACAGACGCACCACGCAAATATCATCAGCCGTCATCGTCTTGTAGTCGAGCGCCGATGGGGTGATGGCAAAATAGTCGGAGTCGATGCGTAGCGCCACATTGCCGCCGGTGCCGGCCAGATAGCCGCGCCGGTTGAGTTCGATGCACAGATTAATGACGTTTTGACGTTCCTCATGCGCTTGCATGGGCACCCCCTTCGATGGCGGGATAGGGATTCAAGCGGCGGTAGAGCGGCGAGAGCTTGCGATGTAATTCCAGAAACAGGGCATAGCGTTCGTCGTAAAGGTTGCGCAAGGCCGCAACCGGCTCATAGACACGGCGCTGGTGCTGCAGTGCCGGCAGATCGGAGAACTGCAAGGCACCTATACCCACTCCAGCGATAAATGCCGCACCGATGGCGTTGGCCTGGATAGGATCGGCGAGCTGACGGATCGGTTGGCCGGTGACATCGGCAATGATCTGACACCAGAGGTCCGACTGAGCGCCGCCGCCGACGGCGACAATGGTGCCGGTGTCACGGCCAAGCAGATCGATAAAAGGCTTCAACATCCAGCGGGTGTTGAGCGCCACCCCTTCCATGAAGGCTCGGATAATGTCTTCACGGGTATGGGCCAGAGAGAGGTTGATCAGGCCGGCACGCAGGCTCGGATCATCCACCGGGGTGCGTTCACCGAAGAGCCAGGGCATGTAGATGAGGCCGTTGGCACCTGCCGGCACGCGGGCGGCGATCTTGTTGAGAATCTCATAAATTTCGGGTCTCTGCTCGTCGCTGAGCAGCTCGTCGGGATGGAACAGGATGCGGTCGCGCAGAAAGGAGAGATTGGCACCCGCCGTCGACTGCATCGCCATGGCCAGGTAGCGGCCTTTGACTGCGCACGGCACGCTGGCAAGCTTGTGGCGCAGGTCGGTCTTCATGAAAGGTACATGCGCGCCTAGCCAGGACGAGGTACCCAAGTAGAGATGGCTGGCGTAGTCTTCCACCGCCGCGCCCACAGCCACCACGGAGTTGTCCACACCGCCGGCGACAACCAAGGTGTCCCGCGACAGACCGAGCACTTCGGCAACTCCGGGCAGTAGGGGGCCGAGCACTTCTGTGGAGGAGACAATGTCTGGCAGCTTGTGGCGGTCGATGCCGAGCATGTCGATCAGACGCTCGTCATAACGCGGCTTGCCGGCGACGCGGTTGTCCGTGATCCAGGCGGTAAGGATCGAGTCGTGGGTCGCGCAGAAACGGCCGGTGAGACGCAGATTCATATAGTCGAGCACATTGAGGAACTTGTAGCTGCGCTCGTAGCGATCCGGTTCATGCTCGCGTATCCAGGCCATATGCCCGGCATTGTCCTTTCCCGACTGCGCCGGCACGCCGCCGGTCAGGCGCAGCCAGCGCCAGAGTTTCAAGGGGCTGTAGCCTTTGATGCTTAGCCTGCGCCCGCGCAGGCGTCGGCCGATGGCCGCCGCGCCGCGCATGTCCAGCCACAGCATGGCCCGGCCGAGGGCTTTACCGTTCCGGTCGACACAGACCGTGCCTTCGCCCTGGGCCGAACAGCAGACGGCGACCACGCGCCGGTTGGCACCGCCGCAGAGGCTCGATGCGGCGGAGAGGAAAGCGTGCCACCAATCCTCTGGATCCTGTTCCGCGGCGATCCCATTGACATGTAGCGTTACAGGCTCGAAAGCCCATGCCACCACCGTTCCGTCAAGGGAGACCAGTGCGCACTTGCATCCCGAGGTGCCGAGATCGACGGCCAACACCAATGGCCCGGAAGTCACCGGGCCGTTTGCAGCGGATCGCTGGGTCATGGAGATCAGAAATCGCGCTTAATCGAGAGCACGAGTTTGTTGTTGTCGGTCTCGTGCCACTCTCCATCGTCATAGACCAGGTAGAGTTCACGCGCCTTGGTACGGGTGGTCAGATAGTCGATGGCCCATTCGAAGCCCCACTGCTTGCGGGTGAGTCCGATCCCGTAGTCGGCAAAATCGGCTTCAGGAAAGTTGGCGACATCCTGATAACCGGCATGCAGTCTGAGTATGGTCGCCGGTGTGAGATTGATGGTGTAGTCGAGGTCGTAGAGCAGGGTGCCACGGGAGTCCTTATCGCCGCGGTCGTAGCATTCGGCTACTGACATGGGGTCAAGTCCCGAGTTGGCCTTGTAATACAATATTGCACCGCAGACGGTACCGGTATCGACGCCACGGTAGGTGGACGAGACCACGTTGAGGATACGACCCTCCAAGGCGCCGTAGCTGACTTCGAGCACGAGAAAGTTGCTGTCAAACTTGGTCTCCTCCTTATTGGTATCAAAGACAGCAGCGTCCAAAAAGTTGTGTGCTGTTGAGATCTTGGCGCCGGGAAAGATCTCCGCCGCCACTCCAACGCCGAAGTGCCAGGCGTCCGGGTCGCCGAAGCGATAGCCCGCGCCCAGGGTCATTCCAAGACCCTTGCCGTCCGGGAATTGTGTCTTACTCGCATTCACCAGCTCGGCTATGCCCACCAGGCCGCTCTGGTGGGCTATCTCCATTTCCAATCTGAGTCCCGGTTCTAACAAGGAGTCGCTGATGCCACGTGTGCGCACATCGCTGACCAACGACGCACTCGCGTCAATTTCGTAGGTGACGAACTCGCGTTCCTGCGCATGTGCCAACTGGGACGTAGAGATAAGAGTTGCGCTGGCGATGTACGTTAGCTTGGACTTGAAATACATGGTGGCATGCTCCTGGATTTTATTTGCCGCAGGGAAGAGTCAGACGCACTAGTCCTTGCAGACAGGCGTGACCGGTAGTGACTGGGTACGGCTGAGCAGCTCGGTCTCGCCGAGAATCTCGACGCCGATAAAGGCCCGAATCTTGAGGATTTCTCCCTTGACGCGGATCGTCGCTTTGTAGTTTTTCTTGTCCCTGGGGTCGTAGACCCAGCCGTCGCGCCAAGTATCTTTTTCATAGTGATTGAGTTGTGCGATCTGCACGCCGCAGGTGTCGGCGGGTGTTCCCGCATCGATATCCCAGACGATTCGGCCGCAGAGCGAGGAGGAGCGGTCGGGACAAGCATCGAACTCGATGACTGCATCCTTCTCCGCGGTCAGCCAGAGACCTTTGGCGTCATCCGCACCCACCGCACCGGCAAGCGTGGGCCAGAAGAGTGCCTGGAAAGAGAGGAGCGTTGTACAGATGGGGGGCAGTGAGATCTGATTGAGCATGACGCCTCCTATGCATTTAAAATGACAATAAAATAGTCATAATTATCTTATAACTAAGACTATCGTATTTTGCAACTTTTGTGATATGCGGCTGTCGTTAAGGTTGCAGGGATAGGTCTGCTCAGCAGAGGGAGAGGATGAGTAGATGCCTGATGACAT
>JASFJY010000191.1:0-6326 GCA_050119415.1 Chromatiales bacterium
GTCGCTCCTCTATGGGGCGATAGGTTCCAGGTGGCAGTCCAAAGGGCTCATCGGTATAGTCCGTCCCCCCTCTGCCCCAGGCCGGCCGAGGTTGCCGTAATTCAGTCGACGCCTTTGAGTCCTCCTCTTCGAGGGGACGCCAGCGATAGTATCCACGGTTCTTCGCAGCTGCCGGAGCCGAGTGTTGTTCGGTATACAGACTGTACGGGTATGTGCCATAGGCTTGCTCTGCCGGTAACGGACGACCATAGACCGCCAGGATCAGGACAGCAAGAGAAACCACAAAAGTGCGCATAGGCGACAACACTGCGTATCTAATGACGCAACTGACCCGGCGACCCGATATGTCGTGTTCAATCACAAAGTGTCCGCCTATGGTCTGCTGTATGAAAAAACACCTGCCATAGACAGGAACACAACCGAGCGCCTGCTATTACCCTTAAATAATCCTAACTATAGACCAAGACCTATGGGTAAAACCGCATCCCTCATGGCCACTCGGACCTGCCTATTTGAGGCGAATGCCTCGGCGGGGTGATCGTTTCCTGACGGGAAAGGGCGCAACGCTCGAACCGATATCGCGATTCTTTGCCGTTGTCGTTTGTACAGTGCCCTTCTTGGCTTTGGTTGGCGCTGTCTTTTTCTTGGACTGCTTCTTCAGGGTGGAGGGACGCTTTTTCGCTTTCGCCACACCCTTCTTTTTCACAGTCTGTGGCCGAGCCGGTTGTGCCGCCATCGATGACGGCGCGTCACGCTGACCGCCAGCCTGCGCGGCTGTGGGGGGCGGGCCACTCGATCCCTCGCCGCCAGTGCCACCGGTGGCCACTGGGATATCCTCCGACTTGCCTCTGCTACGGCTCTTGGCCAGCCGGTCCAGACGCTGGAACAGCAAGAGAAACAAGCCGCGGAAAAGATAGAAAACCATTATCACCAAACTGACCACACTGCCCCAGATCCTGGCAAGCAGAGACGGCCGCCGGTCTTCCTGTACCTGTTCCCTGCGCGAACCGCTTGCCGGGGTAGGGCTGTCCACGGCGACGGCTTCCTGTTGCGGCGGGAACATACCCTCGGGAGCGTTGGCGGCGGCCACCTCAAGCAGGTCTTTGCTGGCCGAAATACAGCCGAGCGGGATCACGATCAGGGTAAGCACGGTGGAGACCAGCACGCCCGAAGCCAGGGAGATGGCCATGCCCTGGAAGATCGGATCGAAAAAGATCACTGATGAACCGCACACCAGCGCCAGGGCGGTGATCATGATGGGACGCGTACGGGTTTTACAGGCCATGATGACCGACTCGACCACCGAGACACCCTGCTGGACCTGATGGATCGAAAAGTCGACCAACAGGATGGAGTTGCGCACGATAATGCCGGCCAGGGCGATCCAGCCGATCATCGAGGTGGCGGTAAACTCGCCGCCCCATCCCATCTGAAAAAAGACGAAGTGGGCCGGAATGATGCCCAGCAGCGTCAATGGAATAGGCGCCATGATCAGGGCCGGAATACGGAAATTGCCGAACTCCCAGACCACCAGGATATAGATCAGCACCAGCGCGACGGCGAAAGCGGCACCCATGTCGCGGAAAGTCTCGTAGGTGACGGTCCACTCACCCGCCCACTCGATGGCGGTGGTGGCGTCGTTGGATGGCGCTCCCAGCCAGTAAGCCTCTACCGCTACGCCGTCGGGGGCCACATACTCGTTTTCCTTGAGCAGATCCTGAACCTGCAGCATGCCATAGACCGGAGCGGCCAATTTGCCGCCGACCTCGGCCACCACATACTCCACGTCGCGCAGATCCTTGTGGTAGATGATCGGATCCTCCCAGACCTGCTCGAAACGGCCCAGCTCTCGCAAGGGCACGTTGATGCCGGAACTGGAGGGAATCGGCAGATCGCCAAGCCGGGTAATCTCAGAGCGTTCGGCCAGCGGTACTTGCATCGTGATATTGATCGGTTCATGGCCGGCACGCTGCTTCACATCGCCAAGCGGCGAACTCCCCAGCGCCATGCCGAGATTGCGATTGATGGTGTCGACCGAGATACCTCGCCGCACCGCCTTCTCCGTGTCCACGGTAAAGCGCCAATATTGGTAGGGCGCGCGCATGTAGTTATCGACATCGCGCAGGCTCTCTGTCTGCTGGAAGAATTTGGTCAAATCCTCGGCCACCTGGCGACGCACCTGGGGAAGCGGGCCATGGACCTCGGCCACTACCGACTGTAAGACCGGTGGACCGGGCGGCATTTCGACCACGGCGATTTTAGTGTCCGTGCCCGCGATCAGCTTGTTCAGCATCTGGCGAGTCTCGACCGCGATCTCATGGCTGGTCCGTTTACGCTCGCCCTTGTCCAGCAGCTGCACCTGGACCTCCGCTTGCCAGGGTTCCGAGCGCAGGTAGTAGTGGCGCACCATGCCGTTGAAATCGAAGGGTCGCGCGGTGCCGGCATAGACCTGCACCGCGGTCACCTCGGGCAACACGCGGATCTTCCCCGCCATGCGGTGGGCCAGATTGGCGGTCACCGGCAACGCCGTGCCCTCGGGCATATCGAGCACCACGGCGAACTCCGGCTTGTTGTCCAGCGGCAGCATCTTCACCGCCACCCATTTAAAGTAGAAAAAGGAGCAGGTGATCAGGAAGGCCCCCCACATCACCAACTTGAACATCCGCGCCTTGGCCGGCGATTCGATCATCGGCATCAGGATGCGCCGAAACCAGCCCTCGAGTTTTTCCGACTCCTTGTGCTCACGCTTGCCGGCGACCTCGAGATAACGCATCGAAGGCCGTAGCCAATGGGAGATGGTCAGATAAGGGGTAAAGACGAAGGCGGCGAACAGGGAGATAAGCATGGCCACCGAGCCGAGTGCGGGAATCGGCTCCATGTAGGGGCCCATCATGCCGGTGACAAAGCCCATCGGCAACAGCGCGGCGATAACGGTGAAGGTGGCAAGAATGGTCGGATTACCCACCTCTCTTACGGCATCGACCGCTGTAGCAACATCGGTGGAACGCTCTTCCAACCAGCGCCGGTAGATATTCTCCACCACCACGATGGCGTCATCCACCAGAATACCGATGGAGAAGATCAGAGCGAAGAGACTGACACGATCGATGGTGTAGCCCATCAGCCAGGCGCTGAAGATAGTCATCAGCAGCACCACCGGGATGACCAGCACCACCACGAAGGCGGGACGCAAGGCACGGAAGGCGGCAAACACCAGAAGGAAGACAAAACCAGTGGCAACGAAGAGTTTGAAAATCAACTCGCTAACCTTGTCATCGGCGGTCTTACCGTAGTTGCGGGTGACACTGACCTCCACATTGTCGGGAATGAGGGAACCCTTGATCAGTTCCACACGTTCCTTGATCGCGTTGGCCACTGTGACACCGTTGGAACCCTTTTTCTTGGCGATGGCCAGGGTTACAGCCGGTACGCCATCAGCCTGAATACCGAGGTCGCTGGCCGCTCCCGTGTAATAACCCACGAGTTGCTTGGCATCTTCAGGCCCCTGTTTCACCCGGGCGATATCGTGGATATAGACGTCAGCCCCCATATGGGTGCCGACCACCAAGCGATTGATATCTTCCGTCGACTTGAGGAAGGCGCCGGTCACCACCGTCGCATAGGTACTACCCGCCTCTACGCCGCCGGCCTGCTGCTCTGCATTGGATTTGCGGATGGTCTCGGCCACATGATCGAGACTGATGCCGTAACCCGCCAATCGCTCGGGAAAGACTTCGATGGTCACCTGCTCCCGACGACCACCGACGACAAAACCATTGCCTGTATTAGGGAGTTCCTTAAGGGCCTGGAGCACATCGAGGGCCAACATGCGCAGTTGGCCGTCATCCACATCGGGTGCCCCGTCTCGGTCGATATCCTTCGACCAGAGGGTAAGATTCACCACTGGCACATCATCGATGCCCTTGGCTTTGACCAGGGGTGGCATTACACCCGGAGGGATGATGTCCATGTTGGAGTCGATCTTGTCGTTGACCTTGACCAATGAAGGCTCCATCTCCTCGCCGACTTCGAATTCGATGGTGACCATACCGCCGCCCCGCTGGGAAGCGGAGTAGACATGTTTCACATCAGGAATCTCCGACATGATCCGTTCCAGCGGCTCGATCGCCAGCGCCGACACCTGATCCGCGGCCGCGCCGGGATACTGGACGAAAATATCGACCATCGGTACGGAAATCTGCGGATCCTCCTGGCGCGGCGTGATGATCAGGCCCAGCAGGCCCATCAACATCATGGCCATGAAGAACAGAGGAGAGAGCGGAGATTGAATGAAGAATCTGGCGGTTCGGCCCGCTAAGCCCAGGTGTGCCTCGTGGCTGGGATCCATGGAGTGGAGCTGATCGATTCTCTTATCGTCCTGGCTCATAGTCAGTTAGTCTCGAAGCCTTGCTTGCTGAGGCAGGATCCGTCGCCCTGCCGCGTCTGTTTCACACAGGGGCAACGACCCCCGGGAGACCGGCTCAAACCGCGAGCAGTCGATACAGGTGATTTGCTTAGCGCCGGGGAGAGGTCCAACCGGCACTGATCCCCAAAGGCGGATTGCGCAACACACGCTCGCCCGCCTGTAATCCTGAAAGCACAGTGGTATAACCACCGGACAATTTCTCGCCGACACGTATCAGCCTTAGCGTCGGTTTGCCCTCCTCGTCCGCCACATAGACACCGGGAAGACTGCCGTTGTAGCGGATGGCACTGGCCGGGATGACCGGATTGGCACGAGTCGGCGCATTGAAGTCGGGCACCAACACCTTGGCATACATGCCCGGTGCCGATTCACCCTGTGGAAGATCGAACTTGATGGTTACGGTATGGCGTTGGGCATCGGCCATGGGGAAAATCTGCGCCACCCTGACCGGCACTTCACGGTCCCCTACATCGAGTTCCGCACGCAACATCATGCCTTCGCTCAGACCCGGGCGCAGACGGCCCGGTACATCGACCACGATCTGCAGATACTCCACATCGGCATACTTGAGCAACGGCTGGCCGGGCTGGACAGTGTCGCCCACTTCGACGAACTTTTTCATGATGACGCCGTTGAACGGTGCCACGCTCTCGGCATCCCTCAATTTGGCGTCAATGGCGCGAATCTCGGCCTGCACGCGAAAGATGGTGTTCTGTGCTTGCTGAATATTGGTACGTGAGGAGAAGATGTCGGCCTGGCGCTCCGCGGATCGGTCCCGCTCGCCCACCATGTCCTCCATCGGCCGGGTGAACATCTGATCGAACAGATTGGGCATACCCATGCCGCCCATGGCCGATCTAGACTTCGGCGACCAGAGTTCTCGATTGTACTGTACACCGGCATTGCGCAGCTGGGCATCGGCGTTGGCCAGCTGCGCCAGCGCCGCCTGACGTTTCGCTATCAACTCTCTGTCATCGAGCTCGACCAGCAGATCACGCTCCTTGAAAACATCGCCCTCGATACCCGCGAGGAATTTGACCCGACCAGGCAACTGGGCGGAAAGGGTGACCTCCTTATAGGGCACGACGGTACCGCCCAACGAGACATGGGGCACACCCTGTGTCTGCTGCACGACGACATAGTCCCCCGCTGCCGGCAATTGCTGGGCCTGCAGTGCGAGACTCGCCGTCGTCAGCAAACCGATCGCGCCGGCCAATACAATTGCCTTAACTCTAGAACTCATATTCCGCGCTACTCAGTGTTGTACACTAATTCCGATCGGCTGCTCGAGAGCGTGCCTCAGTCGATCGTCTTTTACGGGCTTATCAGACTCGGGCCATGACGGCAAAGCTCTTAATGAAGGGCCCCGCCATGCGGGGATCCTTGATCATAGACGAGTAATCTCCCACCACGAATTTCATTTTTCTGGAAGTAAAGGCCATGCCGAGCCCCATCATACCGGGCGGCTTGGCAATCCATTTCTGCCACTGATCCGCGGAGGCCCGGATATCCCAGTTGAGGGACTGGCCACTGTAGGCTTCCGCCTTGACCGCCTTGCCGTTCTCCACCGTCAGTACACCGCGCGGCTCATCCTCTCCATCGAATCCGTAGCCGATGACACTGTTGAAGCCGATCTGGGCCAAGGCATCTGATAGTTCGGGTTCAGCATTCCAATGGCTCAGGAATCCTTGCATCCACTCCTCTGCAAACAGTTCTGGCATCACAACCTCCTGTTTTTTTTGAGTTATTACCGATGCATAGGGGTCTTAAATGCCCCTATACAGACGATTTTTCCAGTATCTATTAAGGTACCAGGCAATGCAACCAGGTAGAATTATTATAGAGAGTTAGAAGTTATATCAGTATGTATAAATATTCTTATTTCTAAATTTTACGTTAA
>JASFJY010000192.1:0-6320 GCA_050119415.1 Chromatiales bacterium
CCCGAACACATTGCGTTAATGCGAGTCACTGAAAAAGCTGGTTTCCAACACACGTTTTTTGAATATCAAGAAAATCTTCACTTATAATGTTCGCTGAAGAAGGAATGGTATATCTGTAGATTCGCGGCAGCTTTACGATGCCCTCAATCGTAACAATAGGTGGCAAGGATGATGGACCTTACAACAAGCATAGCATTCATCTCGACGGTTCTCGCCGCAATTCAAACATACTTCGCTGTCGTTCAGACAATCCGACTCCGAAACGTTATGAAGATCCGGGATACTCACATCAGGAACCTATTGAGGGAAAGCCGTGAACTGGCTGGCCACCTATTTAATAATGCAAACCACAACGCAGAAATCCTGCAAGCAGCAGAAAAGGCACAGCAGATCCAGAAGTCCCTTTGGCTGCTGATCGTCAACATGTTCGATTTGACAATCGATGATGTTGACAACATGAAAGAGAAACTTGGCGAATTTGAGTACAATATCGTCCGGGAAATGGTCACCGATATGAAACGCAAGCAAGCGAAATCTTAAGGCCGATGTGTGGAGTCCGCGAACTGGTGCGTCAATCTGACCGCGTACCGCTAGCGGTCACTGCGTTCCCTGCTAGCGAGTTCGCAGCAGGTTACGCCAACGTTCGATGAATCAAAATAAAGAGACAGGCGGGGTTACAGATCCGGAACGAACTCACCGGCCTGGTGTAACCACTTCCCAGTGGGTGGCAGAATTTAGCGCCGGAGCGGTTCAGCGTGTAATCCAGTCCTACGCTTTCCAGGGCCCCGTAAGCTACCCTGTCAAGTTGACAGTTCTAAACTAGAGATTTTCTGGTTGCCTGGCACCACTCGACCAGCACGCCGTTGAGGCAATCAGGACCGTTGACTACCCTTAGTACGTCCGGCAGGCCTCGCACCTCTTTCAGGCGCACAAACACGACTACCAGCCGCACGTTTCTCAAAGAGGTGTCTATCTCAATGGCTAGCCACTCCCGGTTGAAGCCATCAATTCTGTTGAAGAGTCGGTAGCGTGAATCATGGCAGAGGGAGCCAGAGGATCAGGCGCCGATGCCACTGCTGAGCAAGCTGAAATATGGTTGATGCGAGGTAAGGTTGAGGTAAAACGAATTTGGTTTAGGAAAAGGAAAGTTAGTCTGATTTCCTATAACTTCTTGATATTATGATGGTGCCGAGGAGAGGACTTGAACCTCCACGGGGTTGCCCCCACTAGCACCTGAAGCTAGCGTGTCTACCAATTTCACCACCTCGGCATAAGGGGTTCCGGTTGCGTACCGGCTTGGAGACCGCGAACTCTACAGCCAGTTTTGTTGTCTGTCAATCGTTGACGGGTGGTTTTAGACCCGGTTGGATCACCCTGTTGCATATGATAGTTTGCACGCAGTTCCAACGGGGAGCGGGATGTTACACAACTCATGATATACAGATTCACTAATACTTTCGTCAGACGTTTTCTCGTCGTGCTGATGCTGATGTTAGCCACACCGGCGCTGCAGGCGGGGTCGGTGGTGTTGCAGGGTGACCTGATCCAGGGCGGCATGGTGATCGGCGAGACCGAGCCCGGCAACCGGGTCTTCTACGACGGTGATCCCATCCGGGTCTCTCGCGAGGGGCTCTTCCTGTTGGGTTTCGGGCGCGATGACTCACTGGAGCACACCCTGGAGATCAAGAAGCGGGACGAGACGCTGGAACGGCGCAAGCTGGTCATCGGCAAGCGGCAGTACCAGATTCAGCGCATCGACGGTCTGCCCAAGGACAAGGTGACGCCGCCTGAGCGGGATTGGGAGCGCATCAAGCGGGAGACGGCGATGATCAAGCGGGCCCGCCGTCTCGATGATCCGCGTACCGATTTCGCCAAGGGATTCATCTGGCCCTCCCGGGGTATCATCAGTGGCGTCTACGGCAGTCAGCGCATACTCAACGGCGAACCCCGGCGCCCACACTTCGGTGTCGATATCGCGGCACCCACCGGCACGCCGGTCTATGCGCCGGCGGATGGGGTCGTCACCCTGGCCCATCCGGACATGTTCTTTTCAGGAGGGACCCTGATTCTCGATCACGGTCACCAGCTCTCATCCTCTTTGCTCCATTTGAGCCGGTTGCATGTAAAGGTGGGGGATAGGGTCGAGCAGGGCGAGTTGATTGCGGAGATCGGCGCCACTGGCCGCGTCACCGGCGCCCATCTCGATTGGCGTATGAACCTGCGCAAGGCGCGCATCGATCCGCAGCTCCTGGTGCCGCCCATGCCCGCAGTCAAGAAGCCTGAATGACAGGTGTTACAAATCTCATTCAGGCTGACGGCTTCAAATGTGGTAAAGTCCCCGCCCATAATGTGACGCAAAGACCTACAGGTCATATTTGAATCGGAAACCTGTTCGATTCGTCACATTTAAAGCCTGGAGCTGGGGATATTCGTTGCGGCAAGCCGCATCCTACATGAGATTGTATTCTTAGAGTGCGGCTTGCCGCGCCCTAACCTTTTGCAATTACAGTAAGTTTTTGTTATGCAACGGAATCGCTTTGCTTATAAAAAAGTGACTTTTGCAACAAATCTGATCTTAATTTCCAACTATGGGGATGGTAATGATGTTGATCAAGCGTATTTTGATTCTGCCTCTGCTACTTTGTACAAGCCTCGTCCAGGCCGAGGATCTGATGGCGGTCTACGAGCTGGCGTTACGGAACGATCCCCAGCTGCAGGTGGCCAAGGAGCAGCTCAATGCCGCTCGCGAATCCAAGAGTCTGGCTCGATCCCAGTTGTTGCCGACTATCGGCCTGGGGGCGACCTACGATGCGGTGAGCGGGGATATCAAAACCCTTAGCGGCAATCCGGTGGACAGGAGCGTCGACTATGACGAATCGGGAATCGGCCTGAATCTGACCCAGCCCATCTACCGTCGCGACCGTTTCGTGCAGCTGAAGCAGGCCGACAGCACTATCGCGCAGGCGGAGGCCCAGTTCGCGGCCGCCGAGATCGATCTGATGGTGCGCAGCACCACCGCTTACTTCAACATCCTTTCAGCGGAGGATGACCTGAGGGTGGCCAAGGCGGAGCGTGAGGCGACCGGCCGCCAGCTGGAGCAGGCGCAGCAGCGCTTCGATGTGGGGTTGATCGCCATTACCGACGTGCATGAGGCCCAGGCCGCTTTTGATGCGGCGAGGGCGGCCGAGATCGCCGCCGAGAATGACCTCGACAACGCCTGGGAGGCCCTGTTCGAGATTATCGGCCCTCAGCCCAAGAGTATTCTGGCTAAACTGGGTGACGGACTGCGCCTGAATCCGCCGGTGCCGAAAGACCTGCAATCCTGGTCGGACACCGCCCAGCAGGAGAACTTCAGCATCCTTGCCGCCAACGCCAATCTGGAGGTGCTCAATCAGGAGGTGCAGGTGAGCCGCTCCGGCCACTATCCGACCCTCGATCTGGTTGGCGGTTATAACGTCAGCCGCAGCGACTCGGAGTCCGCCACCGAAGCCGATCTGGGCACCATCGGACTTGAACTGCAGGTGCCGATATATACCGGCGGTGCGGTCTCCGCCCAGACACGACAAGCCCTGGCCAACTACCGGGCGGCCCAGCAGAGCCTCGACCAGACCCGCCGGGCGGTCAACCGGCAGGTGCGCGACGCCTTCCGCGGCGTGCTCTCCTCCATCAGCCAGGTGGAGGCGCTGAAAGCGGCCACCGTCTCCGCCCAGAGCGCTCTGGAGTCGACCCAGGCCGGCTATGAAGTGGGCACCCGCACCATCGTCGACGTGCTGAACGTACAGCGCAATCTCTTCTCCTCCCAGCGCGACTACCTCAACTCCCGTTATGGCTACATCATCAACGGCCTATCCCTCAAGTCCGCCGCCGGCAATCTGGCCGTCGAAGACCTGCAGCGGGTCAACGGCTGGTTGGAGCGCTGAGCGGCATGTCGGGCAACAGCATCGGCAAGCTTTTCACGGTGACCTCCTTTGGCGAGTCCCACGGACCCGCTATCGGTTGCATTGTCGATGGTTGTCCGCCGGGGCTGGAGCTGAGCGCGGCCGATCTGCAGGCCGATCTTGATCGGCGTAAGCCGGGCACCTCACGCCACACCACCCAGCGCCGTGAAGAGGACGCGGTGGAGATTCTCTCGGGGGTCTTCGAGGGCAAGACCACCGGTACGCCCATCGGCCTGCTGATCCGCAACCAGGATCAGCGCTCCAAGGACTACTCCGAAATCATGGACCGCTTCCGCCCGGGCCATGCCGACTATACCTATAACCAGAAGTACGGTTTCCGCGACTACCGCGGCGGCGGTCGCTCCTCGGCTCGCGAGACCGCCATGCGGGTGGCGGCGGGGGGTATCGCCAAGAAGTATCTGCGTGAGCGCTACGGCATCGAGATCCGCGGCTATCTGGCCCAGCTCGGGCCGATTCGCGCAGAGCAGTTTGATTGGGATGAGGTGGAGCGCAATCCTTTCTTCTGCCCCGACAGCGACAAGGTGGCGGAGATGGAGGCCTATATGGACGCCCTGCGCAAGGATGGCGACTCCATCGGTGCCCGTATCAATGTGCTGGCCACCGGCATGTCGGCCGGCCTCGGCGAACCCATCTTCGACCGCCTCGACGCCGATCTAGCCCACGCCCTCATGAGCATTAACGCGGTGAAGGGGGTGGAGATCGGCGACGGCTTTCGCTGCGTGGAGCAGAAGGGCACCGAACACCGCGATGAAATGACCCCCGAGGGTTTCCTCAGCAACCACGCCGGTGGTGTGCTCGGTGGTATCTCCAGCGGTCAGGACCTGTTTGCCAGCATCGCCCTCAAACCGACCTCCAGTCTGCGCCTGCCGGGCCGCACGGTGAATCGTCAGGGAGAACCGGTTGAGGTGGTGACCAAGGGGCGCCACGACCCCTGCGTCGGTATACGCGCCACGCCCATTGCCGAGGCCATGGTGGCGATCGTGGTGATGGATCATGTATTGCGTCATCGGGGACAGAATATGGATGTCAGCTCCAACCTGACCGATCTGGGCGCTGGCTGACCGCTATCAAGCGCAAAGTGCGCGATGTGGATCTCGCCTACCCGGTAAAACGAGATTCCTGATCAGCCAGCCTCCTCAACGCCCGAGTCAACAACCTGGTGGTTGTAAATGTTGGTTTTGAATTGTTTGTGTACGTCTCACCGTACTCTCGGTTCAATCCCCTCACTCTATGCCTCTCCCGGTGGGAGGGGGGAGTTTCATTTCACGCGAGTACGCTGTTTGAATTATCGATTCCTTGGTGACACATCGAAGCGGAATTACCTCGATAATTTGCTTCCCTCTAGGAGTGCTACAGAGGTGTTTTGATGCCATGCTGCAGGCTGGCACATGGCGGCTAAACCTAACCTATTTGGTCGCCGAGTTAATAACTAATGATTTATAAAACAGATACATTGACTCTACCCGCATTGCGCATCATCATGCCCAGGACGTTATCTCTTTCTATGAACCGACAGCGCTGATTCAGCATGCCCTACTGGCGCCTCTCCGGTTTTTATCTCTTCTATTTCGCCTCCCTCGGCGCGTTACTGCCTTTCTGGGGGCTCTATCTGCAGGCGCGCGGTTTCACCCCGGCTGAGATTGGCGAGCTGATGGCGGTGATCATGGTCACTAAACTGATCGCTCCCAACATCTGGGGCTGGATCGCCGACCATACCGGTCTGCGCATGCCCATCGTGCGTTTGGCCTCGCTGCTCTCGGCAATCTGTTTCGTCGGTGTCTTCTTCGCCGAGGGCTTCTGGTGGCTGGCGCTGGTGATGATGCTCTTCAGCTTTTTCTGGAACGCCTCGTTGCCCCAGTTCGAGGCAGTGACCATGAGTCATCTAAAAGAGCGGATCCAGCACTACAGTCGCATCCGTTTGTGGGGCTCCATCGGTTTCATTCTGTCGGTCAGCCTGCTGGGATTTCTGCTCGATCATCGAGGCGTGGAACTGGTACCGATGATGGTCCTGTTGCTTTACATCGGCATCTTTCTCAACAGCCTGGTGGTGCCGGAGAAGCCGGCTGCCCATGCCGAGGGGGAGCAGGGCTCGATCATGCAGGTACTGCGTCGGCCCGAGGTGTTCGCATTGTTGCTGGTGACTTTCCTCATGCAGGCCAGCCACAGTGCCTACTACGCCTTCTATTCCATCTACATGGAGGCTATCGGCTATTCAAGCAGCGCCATCGGCGAACTCTGGGCCTTGGGGGTGATCGCCGAGGTAGTGATCTTTCTCTTCATGCACAACTTGCTGGAGCAATGGGGTGCGCGCCAGGTGCTGATCGCCAGTCTGGCCATCGCCGTGGTGCGCTGGATCCTAGT
>JASFJY010000193.1:0-6294 GCA_050119415.1 Chromatiales bacterium
ACCGAGACGCTGTCGAAGACCGCATCCACTGCCACACCGGCCAGCGCCTTCTGCTCCTCGAGCGGTATGCCCAGCTTTTCATAGGTCTCCAACAGCTCGGGATCCACCTGATCCAGGCTATCGAGACCCGGCTTCTTCTTCGGCGAGGAGTAGTAGGAGATAGCCTGGAAGTCGATCGGCGGGTGGCGCACGGACGCCCAGTCGGGTTCGCTCATCGTCAACCAGTGGCGGTAGGCCGTGAGCCGCCTATCAAGCATCCACTCCGGCTCTCCCTTGCGCGCGGAAATGGTGCGTATCACCTCCTCATCCAGTCCCGGCGGCAGCGTATCCGAATCGATCTGCGTGACAAAGCCCTGCACGTATTCCGACTCGATTAACGCCTCCATCTGTGTATCCGGTAAACCCATAGTGAAACTCCGGTTAATTACCTAGTTATTTACTCAGTTAAAGAGATAAAATTTTTTTACCCAGTCAGTCCATAGCTCGCTATGGACGCTGGCAACGGGTCCGCCCCATATAGAGGCAGAGCGCCTCAGCGAGGCCTCCCGTAGCGATGAACACCAACCCGAGCATGCCGGCGGATAGGAACAAGAAAAGGACGCCAAAACCAAAACAAAGCAGCATCATGGCGAGCACGGGCCCACCGCAACAATCTGAGGAAAACCGTCTTTGCAACCATTTCATCTCTCCATCCAATCCCGTAGCTCGTGTTAGAAATAATAACATAGTAATAAAGTCAGGTATTGGCTTTTTCAAGCGTTAAAGCCAAGGGAAAAACAGGGAAAATAAACCTGGCCGATCCGGGCAAAAACTGTTATTTGCTATTAATTACAATTAGTTAGCACGTTACGGAAGAGATCTGAGGACGGCGATTTCCCGGTAGCGTGGAGGGTCTTGGTAAAGCGAAGGCGCGTTCAGCGTAGCTCGGTTACACTTAGCACTTTGCTAATATTCGAGAAATAATAAGCAAAAACCGTAAGTTAGTTAATTTTCTAAGCGGCCGGTTTAACTATTCGGGCTACCCGCCTGACGGTTGATGAACTTGACGCCTTCCGCAATCAGCCGTTCGTAGCGGAACTTATTTCTACCGTCGACCAGAATCCCTAGTCCCACCATGAGTTCGAACAGATCGTCGATGAAGGCATCTGACAGATGATACCACTCCTGGCTATCACCAATCCCTTTCTGGCGGGCCAGCAGACAGGCAAGTCCACCAACCATGTAGAGCAGGTCGGCCTCGCGCGCTGAATTAACCCTCTGCAGAGTCGAATTGGAAATCTGATCAAAGTCGCCCCCTTTCGGGATGAGACCGAAGCGTTCACAGAGCTTGAGCAGCTCTGACTCCCGATAGTAGATACTGGAGGGATAGGTCAGGTCATCATTGGGTGAGGGTTCCGCACCCGCCCCGATCACCAGTTCATCGTCAAAGACGATGAACTTCTCCAACAAGGCGTTATTGAAACTGCCGTTGATCTCGATAAAATCATTAACCAGGGCGCTGTTACAGTTTACCGAAAAGCCGCGGCGAAGGTCCTGCACATCCGCCGGATAGAGGCGCAGAAAGCCGTTGACGTGAACCCGATCGTAGGATTTCTCTCCGAGTTCGACCGAAGCAAATCCGGCGTAGCGAAAATAGAGTTCGTCCGATTCTTTTAGCACCTGCTTGTCCCCAACCAGCATGCATGCCTCCCGCCAGGGTAAAAATCGCTCGTTTCTCACCGTTTCTGCCATTGCATCAAGATCCTTAATCTCGTCTTGTCGCTGCCATCTCTTAGCCATCAATAACCCTGCAACCAGTACGCCATATACAGCGGCAGTATGCCTGCCTAAAGACGACATACTTGGTTACCGGGTTAATAATCCTAAACCTGACAAAGCATAATAGAACAGTCAATCTAGCGTGACCCAATGCTCAACACTCCACCAAATTGACCGCCAAACCGCCGCGCGAGGTCTCCTTGTATTTGGTCTGCATATCGGCTCCGGTATCACGCATGGTCTTGATCACCTTATCCAGGGAAACGAAATGAGAACCGTCACCGCGCAACGCCATGCGTGAGGCGTTGATCGCCTTCACCGCCCCCATGGCGTTGCGTTCGATACAGGGAACCTGCACCAACCCACCCACCGGATCGCAGGTCAGGCCCAGATTGTGCTCCATACCGATCTCGGCGGCATTTTCCACCTGTTGCGGGGTACCGCCGAGCACCTCGGTAAGCGCCCCGGCCGCCATGGAGCAGGCGGCCCCCACCTCTCCTTGACACCCTACCTCGGCGCCGGAGATGGAGGCGTTCTCCTTATAGAGCAGGCCAATGGCACCGGCGGTCAAAAGAAACCGCACGACACCATCCTCGCTGGCACCCGGAGAGAAACGCCAATAATAGTGCAACACCGCGGGAATGATACCGGCGGCTCCGTTGGTGGGCGCCGTTACCACGCGCCCTCCGGCAGCATTCTCCTCATTGACCGCCAAGGCAAAGAGGTTGATCCAGTCCATGGTGCCGAGCGGCACGTTGTTCAACTCCGCTTCGTTACTGAGCTGCCGAAAGAGTCGCGGAGCGCGCCGCTTTACCCTGAGACCGCCGGGCAATACACCTTCGGTGGCGCAGCCCCGCTCCACACACTGCTGCATTATACGCCAGATATGCAGCAGTTGTTCGCGGATCTTGCCCTCATCACGCCAGGCCCGCTCGTTTTCCAGCATTAACTGACTGATGGAAAAGCCATGCTCCTCACATTGGGCCAGCATCTCTTCACCTCTGGTGAAGGGATAGGGAAGCTGGGTGGACTCCTCAACCAACTCGGGCTCGCCATCAGCGTTCTCCTGCACCACGAAGCCGCCGCCCACCGAGTAGAAGCGGCTCTGGTGGATGACCTCACCGCTATCGTTGAGGGCCTCAAGCTGCATGCCGTTGGGATGAAAAGCGAGTTGGCGCTTGCGGTAGAAGTGCAGATCCCGATCGGGATCGAAATGGATGGTCTGCCCACCCTCAAGAACGAGCCGCTTTGTCGAACGGATGGTCTCGATACGGCCGGGAATGGTATCAACATCCACTTTCTCGGGAAGTTCGCCCATCAAACCCAACATCAGAGCACGGTCTGTACCGTGTCCCTTCCCGGTGGCCCCCAGAGAACCGTAGAGTTCGATGCGCAAGCGGGCCACCCGCTCAAGCAGTGAACATTTGGACAGCTGGCCGACAAAACGCGCAGTCGCCAACATCGGCCCCACCGTATGAGAGCTGGAGGGCCCAATGCCGATCTTAAACAGGTCGAATACACTGACTGCCATTTCTGTTCCTATGTAAGCCGCACCTAATCCTGTCACCACTGCGGGAAGAACCGCCCGACTTCGAGTATAAGCGCTCAAACAAAGGATTATTACCTGTTGACTGAAGGTGACTCTGAACCTGGCTTCATGCCCAGTTAGATGATCCGCTACAGATGGGGTAACGAACCATCCTCCTAGCGTATCGCGGCATACAGCTTGCGCTCAATGCCCTTGCCCAGAGGCAACGCAATTAAGGCCAACCAGAAAGTTTCAGCAGGTCGCTTGAAAAATAAACTAACTTATTGTTTTTAATTCATATTCATGGAATATAAGCATAGTACAAAGCGCAACCGAGCTACGCTGAACGCGCCCCCGCACCAGGCCAGGTGATGCGGAGGATAAGGCGCTGACCAGACACAGTAACCAACCTCTCAGGTGGGGCAGCCCCCACCCTGACGACGAACGCTATCGCCTGGAATGATCCTTGCCGTAAAGGCCAGGCCAGGGCAGGCCTGCGCCTATCGAGCTATGACGCCCATCCGGCGAGTTTTCCGAAAGACGTATCCTCCTGTTCCAATTGCATCTGGCACATGAGGTAGTCGGCAAATTTTCGATCACTGTAGAGCACATGATCGATCTGCCAATATTTCAAAGCCGTGAGCGTCTGCAGCGTAAAGGGTCTTCTGCCCGACTGGATCTCGCGAATCAGCTCCTGCATCTCCGCCAGCAACAACGCATGCTCCCGATGATGCTCGGGCAATCCGGCATATTCATAGGTCTGCATCAGCGCCTCTTCGTCATTGATATGCTCTCGTACCATCCCGAGCAATCGGGTAAGACGCTGACACAGTTGTTCCATACCGGCGCTTGGCTTGTTGTCGTTGCTGACAAGGTATCCATGTAGTTCATTCATAGCGTTAGCGACTGCCAGATGCTGCTCGTCCATGGCCTGAAATCCGAGCAGCCAGTCGTCACGCCAGATCAAAAAAGGTCTCATATGGATCAATCTCCTTATTGAGTACCAAAGATTTACCGAAATGATTGATTTTCGGGCGAAAACGTTAATAACTATTGCCCAATAACTATGTTGTTATTATTTACCGCCAACCTGCTAAGCGACGATATATGGACTGTAAATATAGCCGACATTTGCCCGATCGTTGGGCTTTTTTATCATAGGATTATCCCAGGTGTTATCAAGGGATATTAAGATTACGGAAGCGTAACGCGAAAACGTGTGACAATTCACTTTTCCAGGGTCAGCCGGTCAAGTCACTCGTTACCCGAATCGCCCCCTGCGAACAGAAGCAAAGGTACATATTACCAAAGCTGCTATATTTTTTCTGATGCGTATGAAAATTGCAGAATATGGGAAGTAATCATCGGCTTGTCCACTGGCCACTACCGGGCTGGGGCCGTCTGATCCTGACCGGGATCTTGACCCTCTGCCTGGCGGCTTGCGGTACCGATCCCTATGTCCATCAGCGACATACCCCGGCTGGCATCACTGTCGATGCACGGCCACCTGTGGTGAGTGTCGCCCTGGCACAGATCGACCGGCCATACCGGTATGGCGGCCATGACCCACAGGGATTCGACTGCAGCGGCCTAGTCTATTACGCCTATCAACGCAACGGCATTGTAATTCCCCGCACCACCCGGGAGCAACACCGCAGAGCCCGCCCCGTCCGACTGCAGGAGATCACCCCCGGCGACCTGCTCTTCTTTCGCCAGCGCAAAAGGAGGGCTTCGCACGTCGGCCTCTATGTAGGAAAGGGCCGTTTCATCCACGCCTCCACGCGTGAACGGGCGGTCACCCTCTCGCTGCTTGACAACCCCTACTGGAAAAAACGCCTCGTCAGTATAGGCCGATACAGCAATTGAGTTCATGATTTTATCTCAGAGAGCCGGTAGTCCGCATGGGATCCATCGGTTAGAATTAGACGTTTGAGGCTGCACATGCGGAAAACGGGTCAACAGCGCCCATCCGCGCGCCAGCCTATAGAGAGAAAATGAGAGGAAACCTTACGTGTACCGAAAAGAACTCAAGGTCCTGGACTGCACTGTCCGCGACGGTGGACTTATCAACAACTTTCAATTTTCGGATGAGTTCGTCAAAGCCGTCTACAAATCGGCCTGCAATGCCGGGGTGGACATCATCGAGCTGGGCAAGAAATTGGTCGAGAGTGACGAGTACACTCGCGAGAAATACGGCAAGTGGAACTTCTGCGATGACGACGACCTGCAGCAGGTCATCGACTCCTGTGACAGCGAATACCGCCCGCTGGTGGCGGTCATGTTCGATATCGGCCGGGTTGACGTCAACGCCCTCAAACCCCGAGACCAGAGCCCCTTCGATATGGCGCGCGTGGCCTGTTATGTAGCCGACATCGACAAGGGACTCGACCTGGTGAAGCGTTCCAAAGACCTGGGCTACGAGACTACCATCAACATAATGGCCTGTTCCGCCGCCATTCGCACCGACCTGATTGAAGCGCTCAATGAGGTGGAGGAGACGCCTGAGCTCGACTACCTCTACCTGGTCGACAGCTATGGTGCCTTCTACTCGGAACAGGTCACCGACTATCTGACTCTCTACAAGAAGTACGCACCCAGCAAGGAGTTGGGCTTCCATGCCCACAACAATCAGCAGCTCGCCTTCTCCAACACCCAGCAGGCAATCATCGACGGCGTGAACCTGCTCGATGCCACCGTCAACGGCATCGGCCGAGGCGCCGGCAACTGCAACCTGGAGCTGCTGCTCAACTTCCTCAAGAATCCCAAGTTCGACGTGCGACCGATCTACAAGGTGATCCAGGAGCAGTTCGTCGCGCTAAGAAAGGATATCGAGTGGGGATTCAACGACATATACGGCATCAGCGGCCACTTCAATCAGCACCCCCGTGCCGCCATGAAGGTGCGAGGTGATGAAAACCGCAAGGACCTCTGCTACGACTTTTTCCTAGAATCCTCCCGTCTTGACGACGGTACCATCTCATAGCGGCTCGCCCTCACCCTGCCGAACA
>JASFJY010000194.1:0-6293 GCA_050119415.1 Chromatiales bacterium
CCCGGTCAGGCACCAGGAGGAGATCCTCGGCGCGGTGGTGATCAAGGTCGATCTGACGAGCTTGGAAGAGCAGTGGCGAGGCCGTCAGGAGGAGGTGGTGGTAACCGACCCGGAGGGGGTGATTTTCGTCACCACCCGGCCCGATTGGCGCTACCGCACCCTCTATCCACTCTCTTCCGTCGTGTTGGAGCGCATTGTTCAGAGCCGCCGCTATGCCGACACCCAGGTCGAGTCACTCAATATTCTCAAGCGGGAAGCATTGAACGGGGCTGTCTGGCTGATGACCCTGAGGTCGAGGCAGGGTGCGCAGCCGCTTGGCGATGATGAGCGCTATCTGGTACAGCAGCTTTTCATGCCAGGCGCCGGTTGGCGGGTCCATCTGTTGACCCCACTGCGGCAGGTGCAGCAGCGTGTCGGCTGGTCGATGGTGATCACCACCTTCGCCTTCGCCGCCCTGGTGCTGATGGGACTGGTGTTGCAGCAACGCCATCGGCGGCGGCGCGAGCGGGCGCGCTACGAGGCCCAGGCCAACCAATCCCTGCGCGAGGCGCGCGACCGTCTGGAGCAGCGGGTGGAGGAGCGGACGGTCGATCTGCGACAGGAGATGGCTGAGCGACGGCGCATGGAGCAGGCGCTGCGCCACACCCGAGACGAGTTGATCCAGGCCGCCAAACTGGCGATGTTGGGGCAGTTGTCGGCCGGCATCAGTCATGAGATCAATCAACCGCTGGCGGCGATACGCACCTACACGGACAATGCCAAACAGTATCTACAGCAGAAGCGCTGCGACGATGCGGCCTGGAATCTGGACCAGATCGACGAGCTGATCGGCAGCATGACCCAGATCAGCTCCCAGCTAAAGCTTTTCGCCCGCAAAACCGACGGTCAGCGTTCACCAGTCTCGTTGCACAACGTGATCGAGTCGAGCAAGCGTATCCTACTGCCACAGCTACGACGCACCGGCACCGAGTTGCGGAATGCGCCCCTTGGACAGGATGTGGAGGTGATGGCCGATCCGGTACGGCTGGAGCAGGTGCTGGTCAACCTGATCGCCAATGCCATGAACGCGATGGAGCAGCAGGTCGAGCGCTGGGTCGACATCAACATCGAGTGCGGCTATGACCGACTGCGTCTGACCATCCGTGACAATGGCCCTGGTATCTCCGACGAACACCTGAAGCGCATCTTCGATCCTTTCTTTACCACCAAGGAGTCGGGCCTGGGCCTGGGTCTCTCCATCTCGCAGCATATCGTCGAGAGCATGGGTGGTACACTGATGGCCGGAAACAGCGAGCAGGGTGGGGCGCTGTTTACCCTGGAGCTGCCGTTGGCTGCGGGCCATAGGTCGGTTTAGCGAATTAATGAGACGCCATAGCGACATCTGACACATGCAGGACAAATCACCGGTCATTTTCATCGACGATGAGAAGCATATCCGCATCGCCAATGGTCAGACCCTCGAGCTGGCCGGTTATCAGATGCATGTCTTCGATCGCGCCGAGGCAGCGCTGCCCCTGATCAGCCACGACTGGCCGGGCGTCATCGTCAGTGACATGAAGATGCCGGGCATGAGCGGCATGGAGTTCCTGGAACAGGCCCTCGCCATCGACCACGACCTGCCGGTAATCCTCATCACCGGTCACGGCGACATCGCCATGGCGGTGCAGGCGATCCGTCAGGGCGCCTACGACTTCATCGAGAAACCCTTCGGCGCCGACCAGCTGGTAGAGACCGTGCGCCGCGCCCTCGACAAGCGGGCGCTGACCCTGGAGAACCGGTGCCTGCGCCAGGAACTGGAGGCGCAGAGCGCACTGGGCCCACGCATTATCGGACGCACCCCGGCGATGCAGCGGCTGCGTGCCACCATTGCCCAACTCGCCGACACCGATGCCGACGTGCTGATCCAAGGCGAGACCGGCACCGGCAAGGAGCTGGTGGCCCGTTCATTGCATGAACACAGCCGCCGCGCGGATCAAAACTTCGTCGCCGTCAACTGCGGCGCGGTGCCGGAGAACCTGATCGAGAGCGAACTCTTCGGCCATGAACCCGGCGCATTTACCGGCGCCAAGGGACGGCGGGTAGGCCGCTTCGAGCACGCCAACCACGGCACGCTGTTTCTCGATGAGATCGAGAGCATGCCGATGCCAGTGCAGATCCACCTGCTGCGGGTGTTGCAGGAACGGGTGGTGGAACGGCTAGGCTCCAACGAACTGGTGCCCCTTAATCTGCGTGTGGTGGCGGCGACCAAGGTCGATCTGCAGGAGGCGAGCGAGGGGGGCGAGTTCCGCGATGACCTCTACTACCGGCTCAACGTGGTTACCATCGAGATCCCACCGCTACGCGAGCGGCGCGAGGATGTCCCGCTGCTCTTCCACCACTTTCTGCTGCTCGCCGGTGCGCGCTATGAAAGGGAGGTGCCCCTGCCCAATGCCGATCAGATCCGCATGCTGCTCACCCACCCTTGGCCAGGCAATGTGCGTGAGCTGCGCAACATCGCCGAACGCTATGTGCTGTTGGGCGAGAATGTGGGCTACGATCTGGAGCAGTTGATGCGCGGCACCAGCGCGGAGACCGCCATCACCCTGCCGCAGCAGGTGGACTGTTTCGAGAAGAGTCTGATCAAGCAACAACTTGAGCTGCAGAAGGGGAATCTGAAGAAGACTATGGAAACACTGGGTATTCCACGCAAGACCCTTTACGACAAGATGCGCAAATACGGATTGGACAAAAGACACTACAAGTAGCGGGATAGACGGCATTCTTTCGCTTTGTCGAAGATTTCACAGGATGAAGGACCCCTTGAACGGCTCCTTGATTCGGATACCGCCTACGCAAGGAGGGAGGCGAAATTTATCTTCTTATATTGTATCCCGATACTCTTCCCGATAGCCGTTATACTCCGCTATCAGGCTCGCCATGGCATCGTTATCGAAGGGTTGCAGGCCTCTCAGGCTCATGTATTTGGCGCCACGACCTACTGTTTCACCCTGCTCCTTGATGAGGAACTCGAGCCGCGCAGTGCCTTTCTTTCCGAGTACTTCGAAGTCGGAATCGGCGGTCTCCAGCAGCGGACTGGCCAGATCGAACCGATTGAGGGTAATCTCCATTTTCTGATAAATCACCAATGGACGGGCGGGATTGATCATGACGCCCTTTTCAGACATCAGGGGCACCAGGATATGGGGAAAGGTCTTGCCGGAGAAGGCGACGTAGTGTTTGGCGAGATGCCCTATCAGCTGCAGATCATGGGTGATCTCACCATTGCGCTCAATGGTCAGATAGCATTTGCCTTCGGCATCGGTAATGTCTACCTTTTCGGCATTGCTATCGGGAAAAATCACCGCTTCATCGCTAACCATACCGGAAAAGGTGAAGCGCATCTGTTGGCTCAGACCGAGACGATCGAGAGCTACCGAGAAGAGCAGGTCACCGGGCACACAAAACATTTTGGCCTCGGCGTCGTGCAGAGGGTTGAAGTCGTTGGCGACCTCTTTGGCAAAGCGGCTTGCCTGTTGGCGGCTGAAGAGGATTTTGTCGTTGTTTAGTTGGTAGAAATCGGCAAATACCATGGTGGCCTGCTCTTATGTTTTTTCTTCAAGCGCCCGATGATAGCAGTTGTGATAGGCGGGTCAAAGACTGCTATCGGCGGCGGGACTGTTATGATGCAAGTGGGATATTCGCTAAGTGCTGCAAAAACGCAAGGATCAAGATGGAAGCGATCTCCAGCAATACAACACCCTCTATGGCCTCTTTCGCCAAGGCTTGCAGTGGCTTAGCAATTTGCGATGTGCCCGCTATGGGCGTATCGAGTAGCCGGTGTAGGCGCTGAGGTGGGTCGTTATGGTTTATTTCTTTTATACTCATCGTGTGGACTGCGTCTCGAAATTTCCATAGGGAACTTCTGAATCCTTAACCCGGGAACGCGATGATCGTGCCGGGATCGTCGTTCAGATGCGGGTTTGCGATTGAGTCCAGCCTTAGGTCCGTAAACGGCATATCCCTGTGCCACTCCTCAATAGTAAGGCTATTGATGATTGAGCAAATACCGCGGCTGGACGGTGAGACCGGTGCGAGGGCGCGTTCAGCGTAGGCCGGTTACACTTTGTACTTTGCTAATATTCCAGAAATAATAAGTAAAAATCGCAAGTTAGTTTAATTAGTTAGCGACCCGGTGAAATATTCGGGTTAGTCCACAACGGCAGGCTATGTGGCAATACTGGGAGAGTGGCCCCATCCCCCTTTGATCTGCCGTTGTCTGTGTTAGAGTGGAAGATAACGACCCAACCCGAGTGCACATTGTGAAGCATCCAGAAACAATAGCCACACAGGCAAAATTCTCTGTCGGTGATCTGGTACAACACCGGTTGTTTGACTATCGGGGAGTGATTGTCGATGTGGATCCCATCTTCATGCTCTCCGACGAGTGGTATGAGCAGATTGCCCGTTCCCGTCCACCCAAGGATCAGCCCTGGTACCGCGTACTGGTCCACAACAGTAAAGACGAGACCTATGTAGCGGAGCGGAACCTGGCACAGGATCCCAGCTTTGAACCGATCGAGCACCCTTTGCTGAGCAAGTTCTTTACCGACTTCGACGACGGCCACTATGTGTCCGGACAGCGGATCAACTGAAACATTCGGGTTAAGGCGACGTTCGTACACAGCAGAGGAGGCTGGCCATGAACCTGACCGGTATGTCGCTGTTCGACGCCCATTTTCATATCATCGATCCCCAGTTTGCCTCACAGGAAAAGCAGGGTTTTCTGAGGCGGCGGACCTTCACCTGCGATGACTATCTGCAGTGCATGAACGGCCAATCGCTGGCGGGTGGTGTGGTGGTTTCCACTTCCTATCAAGGTTTCGGCCAGGACTACTTGTTGAAGGCGTTGCAGCGGCTTGGAAGCGGTTATGTGGGCGTAGCCCAGTTACCGGCCACGGTGGATGATGCCACCCTGCTGTCACTGGACAAGGCCGGTGTGCGGGGATTGCGCTTCAATCTCCATCGGGGAAATTCGACGGCAGTTAGCGAACTGGTGCCGTTCGCCAAGCGGGTCCACGAGCTCTGTAACTGGCATGTGGAACTCTATGCTGACGCGCTGCTGGTGGATCGGTTCTATGCGGTGATCTGTCAGTTGCCGGCGGTTGCCATTGATCACCTGGCCCTCTCGAGGAGCGCCTCTGCGCTGCTGCTCGATCTGGTGGAGCGGGGAGTACGGATAAAGGCCAGCGGCTTTGGCCGCCTGGAGAGTGACCCGATTCCCCTGATGCGCGATCTCTATGCCGCCAATCCCGCCTGCCTCATGTTCGGCAGTGATCTACCTTCGGCCCGGACGTCCCGATCTTTCGATGAGGGTGATCTGCAACGCATCGGTGATGCCTTGTGCACAAAGGCTGTGAGAAGGGTGTTGTGTGACAACGCTCGGCAGTTCTACCGCATACATGTTGACCCTTAGAATTGAGGCCGAAGCAGACCGGGCTGCCGTGAGCACGGTGAACCTGGCCGCCTTCGCACAAGGCGAGGAGGCCGACCTGGTGCGGCGCTTGACCGTGGAGGTCTCGGAACGCCTATCCCTGGTGGCGATCGAAGACGATGAGCTGGTGGGCCATATCCTCTTCACCCCGGTGACCCTGGAAGATGCGGGGCCGCCGCTCAAGGGTATGGGCCTGGCACCGTTGGCGGTGTTGCCGCAAAGTCAGGGGCGGGGGATTGGCACGGCGCTGGTGAACGAGGGACTGCAGCGTCTGCGTCATGCCGGTTATCATTTTGTGGTCGTGCTGGGCCATCCCGGTTACTATCCCCGTTTCGGTTTCGAGCCCGCTTCCCGTTACGGCATGCGCTGTCAATGGGAGGGGGTGCCGGACGATGCCTTCATGCTGTTGCCGCTCGAGCCGGCCTCGCTGACGGGAAGGGCAGGGCTGGTCCGCTTTCACCCGGCATTTGATCAGCAGGTGTAACAGTCGTCTCAACTCGATGTATTCGGTAGGTAGTCGTGGATTGGAAAGTACTCATCACCGTCTTCTCGGCGGTCTTCATTGCCGAGCTGGGCGACAAGACCCAATTGGCCACCATGCTCTTCGCGGCCGACCGTGAGGTGAGTAAATGGACCGTCTTTTTCGGCGCCTCGCTGGCGTTGGTAGTGGCCTCCGCCATCGGCGTGATAGCCGGCAGTCTTGTTTCTACCGTTGTCAGCGAAAGGTATCTGCACTATATCGCCGGTGTCGGTTTTATCCTCATCGGCGTGTGGACCTTACTGCGGGCCTGAGGTCTCACGGTTTCCAGTGTCTGATTGACTA
>JASFJY010000195.1:0-6259 GCA_050119415.1 Chromatiales bacterium
TTTACCAATAAATACTCAGAGCCTGATGCGGCCGAATGAAGATAGGATATATTAGAACAATCCATGCCTCACTACACCATATCAATCTAGTTAACATAGATATACTCGGCCGCTAAAGGCAAGTAAAGCGCCCTCTAACAATGAAATTATAAATTTCGCAATATTTCACAAACCAAGTTCGCAGTTTATTGCTTGCACAAAATGGGCGGGTAATTCTAAGCATTGTGAGTCAGCTTCTTTGACATTCACCAAGTGCCTTCAACTTTAATAAGCAATCCCGATCAATCTCAGTTAGATAATCCGACGAGATAAATCTTTCCTAGGTGGAAGCGGACGTAGTTCACACTCGGCTTGGACTTAAGACAACCAATGTCGCTAATTAACAGATCAGAGCAAAGATGAGGTGGACAATATGTCCAAAACTGTAAAAACCTGAAAGGTAAAGAAGACCTTGCAATCCTGTTAGGCCTCACGGCAATGTGTGACCTGATGCCGCGTCACAGCCACTCATTCATCGTAAAATTAGATAGTGGAGCCAGTACCTGGATGCTATGTATCAGCTTTTCGTTGCACCAGACCCAGGGCCAGCAGAGCGTTGAGGATGGTGACGCCAGTAGACAATCAGATCCTTGTCCAGGGTGAAGGCCGAGCCAGTGGAAGCGGCTACGGCCTGAGCCTGAGCCCCCTCTTCCACCCTTGCAACCGCTTATTTGGATCATACCGGCGGCCTTTGATTCATCTCAGTTGGAATTTCCCCCGGCCATTTTATGAACACGGTTCATTATCTAAAAAAAACCCGACAGTGCGGTTGTCCTTGATAAATGAACAATGTTCAGTTATATTTTTTCGCACATTTATGAACAGCGTTCAATATCAATCAGGTCACTTGATTTAAGGGTTATGACATGGCAAGACGCAGCGATCACAGTCGGGATGAGATCCGGGAGATGGCATTGGCGGCCGCGGAAGAGATCGTCGCCACCCAGGGTTACCAGGCACTGAGCGCCCGCAAGCTGGCCGCTGCCATCGGCTATACGGTAGGCACTCTCTATCTGGTATTCGAGAACCTGGACGACCTGATCCTGCAGGTCAACGGCCGCACCCTCGACCGGCTATCTGAGCTGATTATGCAGGATCAGCGTCATTGTAACGATGCGGAGGCCTGTCTGTTCCAGCTCGGCCACAGCTATATCCGCTTCGCCGACAGCGAACCCCATGCCTGGCAGATGATCTTCGAGTATCACATGGCCGACGACCGGGAGGCACCCGACTGGCTGCGGCAGAAAATCACACGCATGTTCGCCCTGGTGGAGGAGCGCCTGGCCCGGTTGGCCGAGCAGCATACCCAGGCAGAGATCGCGCAGGGGGCACGGGCGCTCTGGGGCGGGGTGCACGGCATCTGCATATTGGCCGTCAACAATACGCTGGGAGCGGCGGGTGTCGAATCGGTACAGGCCATAACCCACGCGCTGATGAGCAATTTTCTCAAGGGGTTCGTCGATACCCCAAGCGGCAAAATCTAAGGAAAGACAAGCATGAACAAGCTCTTCAAGATCACAGGATTCATACCCTTTACCCTGATCCTGTTTATCAACGCCTTTGTCGATCTGGGTCACAAGATCCTGATCCAGAATACCATCTTCAAGACCTACGACGGCCAGACCCAGATTGTCCTGACCGCCATCGTCAACGGCTTGATCCTGCTGCCTTATCTGCTGCTTTTCAGCCCCGCTGGCTTCCTCGCCGACCGACACCCCAAGCCCCGCATTATCCGCCTCAGTGCAGCAGCGGCAGTGGGGCTGACCCTGCTGATCACCCTCTTCTACTATCTAGGCTGGTTTGAGTTTGCATTCGGCATGACTTTCCTGTTGGCGGTACAGAGCGCCATCTACTCGCCGGCCAAGTACGGTTTCATCAAGGAGCTCTCGGGCAAGCAGCGATTGGCCACCGCCAACGCCATGGTGCAGGCGGTCACCATCATCGCCATTCTGCTCGGTATCTTTGTCTTTTCCGTCCTTTTCGAGGCAATGCTGAACGGCACCGCATACCGCGGCGAATCACAGCTGTTGCAAAACATCGCACCCATCGGCTGGCTGCTGGTGATCTGCTCTGTGCTTGAGTACCGGCTCGCTCTGCGGCTGCCGAAAGGCCAGGTGGCGTCCAGGGAGCTGACCTTTGACTGGCCGACCTATCGCAGCGGCGGCTACCTGCGCAACAACCTGCGCAAAATCTTCCACCACCGCACCATCTGGCTCTCCATCGTCGGCCTCTCGGTGTTCTGGGGCATCTCCCAGGTGGTGTTGGCCGCCTTCCCCGCCCACGCCAAAGCGGTGCTGGGCGAGGACAACACGATAGTCATCCAGGGGCTGATGGCCTGCTCCGGCATCGGCATCATCATCGGCTCGCTGATCGCCGGCAGCGCCTCCAAGCGCTATATCGAGACCGGCCTGATACCGCTCGGCGCACTGGGCGTTGTCGCCGCCCTCTCGTTCATGCCTCAGCTCGACTCGACGACTCTGCTGGCGCTCATATTTCTGTTGCTGGGTAGCGCGGGCGGAATCTTCATCGTGCCGCTCAACGCCCTGATCCAGTTCCACGCCAAGGAGCACGAGCTGGGCACCGTGCTGGCCGGCAACAACTGGGTGAAGAACCTGGTGATGCTCGGCTTCCTCATGCTGACTGTGCTCTTCGCCATCAGCGGCAGCACCAGCCTCGGCCTGTTTCACCTGATGACCCTGACCGCCCTGGCCGGCGCCCTCTACACCATCTGGCAGCTGCCCCAGTCGCTGTTGCGCTACCTCATCTCGCGCCTCTTTGTCGGCGGCTACCGTATCGAAGTCCTCGGCTTCGAAAATCTGCCGGCCCAGGGCGGCGTGCTGATGCTGGGAAACCATATCAGCTGGCTCGACTGGGCCATGGTGCAGATCGCCTGCCCGCGCCCGGTGCGCTTCGTCATGCACCGGCACTACTACCAGCGCTGGTACCTGAAGTGGTTTCTCGACTTCTTCGGTGTCATCCCCATCGCCGGTGGGCAGAGCAAGGGGGCACTGGACAAGATCAACGCACTGCTCAAGGAGGGCGAGGTGGTCTGCCTCTTCCCCGAGGGGGCAATCAGCCGCAACGGCCAGCTGGGTGAGTTCAAAAAGGGCTATGAGCGGGCTGTCGAAGGCGTGGAGGGGATCATCCTGCCCTTCTACCTGCGCGGTCTCTGGGGCAGCCGTTTCTCCCGCTCCAGCGGGAAGCCGCAACGGCTGCGCAACACCCGGCTACGCAGCGAGGTGATCGTCGCCTTCGGTGCTCCCCTGCCGATGGAGACGCCGGCCCATGAGGTGAAGCAGAAGGTCTTCGACCTCTCCATCGACGCCTGGGAACAGCATACCCGCACACTTGACCCCATTCCACTGGCCTGGCTGCGTAGCGCCAAACAGGTCGGCGGTGATCTGTGTCTGGCGGATGCGCTGGGCGGCAATACCCTCTCCGGTTACAAGGTCACCACTGCGGTTCTCGCCTTCTCGCGCCTGATCCGCAAGTACAGCCCGGAGTGCAACATCGGCCTCCTGCTGCCCACCAGCAGCGCCGGCACTCTCACCAACATGGCCTGTTTACTGCTGGGCAAAACGGTGGTCAACCTGAACTACACCGCCAGCCTACCGGCCCTGCAGTCGGCGGTCAAAAAGTCGCAGATCCAAAGCCTCTACACCTCCCGCCGTTTTATCGCCAAGCTGGAGCAGAGGGGCGTTGACATCGAGCCTCTGCTCGAGGGCCTGCATGTCCACTATCTTGAAGATATGAAAACGGCGATCGGCAAAGGTCAACAGCTCTGGATGCTGGCCGCTTCCCTGCTGCTTCCTGCGAGGGCGCTTTACGCCCTGTTCGGCAAACCCGTGGATATCGAGCAGCCGGCGTCCATCCTCTTCTCCAGCGGCAGCGAGGGTGAACCCAAAGGCGTTGTGCTCAGCCACCGCAATATCATGGGCAACATCCGTCAGGTCTCCGATGTACTCGATACCCGGAAAGATGATGTGGTGATGGCCAGCCTGCCCCTGTTCCATGCCTTCGGCCTGACCGTAACCGGCCTGATGCCCCTGGTGGAGGGGATGCCTGCTATCTGCCATTCCGATCCCACCGACGCCCTCAATATCGCCGAGGCCATCGGCAAGTACCAGGCAACTGTCTTTTGCGGCACCTCCACCTTCCTGCGGCTGTTCACCCGCAACAAGCGCATCCATCCACTGATGCTTGCCTCCCTGCGGTTGGTGGTGGCCGGCGCCGAACGGCTCAGCCCCGAGGTGCGTGATGCCTTCAAGCTGAAATTCAACAAAGAGATCTACGAGGGCTACGGCACCACCGAAACCACACCTGTGGCCAGCGTCAACATCCCAGACCGTATCGATCCGAGAAACTGGAAGGTGCAGGAGGGGAACCGCCCGGGCAGCGTCGGCCTGCCTCTGCCCGGCAGCAGCTTCCGCATTGTCGATCCGGAGACTCTGCAGACACTCTCCAAGGGAGAAGACGGCCTGATCCTGATCGGCGGTACCCAGGTGATGCTAGGCTACCTCGATGATGCGCAAAAGACGGGGGAGGTGATCGTCGAACTCGATGGTAAACGCTGGTACAAGACCGGTGACAAAGGCCATCTGGATGCCGACGGCTTTCTTACCATTGTCGACCGCTACTCCCGCTTCGCCAAGATCGGCGGCGAGATGATCAGCCTCGGCGCCATCGAGGGGGCCATCGATAAACTGCTGCCGCAGGAGGTAGAGATCCTCACCACCGCCCTGCCCGACGGCAGGAAAGGGGAGAAGGTGGCCCTGCTGGTGGCCGGTGAGATCCTGCTCGAGGAACTCAAGCGACTGATCGACCAGTCGGGACTCAACCCCCTGATGCGACCGGCGCAGATCATTCCGGTGCAGGCGATCCCCAAGCTCGGCAGCGGCAAGAGTGACTTCAAACGGGCCCGCGAGGTCGCCCTGGAGGTAGCCGACGCATGAAGACCGTCGACATCCATACTCATCTGATGAGTCCGCAGACCCGCTACGATCGGCTCTTCGACAAGTTTACCATCCGATTCTTCGCCAAGGGGCTGGGCGTCGAAGCAAAGGCGCTGTTGGCCGATCCTTACGAGACCTATGTTGCCTCCATGGCCAAATCGATTGGCGAATCCACCTATGTGGAAAAGGCCTGCCTGTTCGGTGTCGACAGTCGACTTAACGAACAAGGACAAGAGGTTCACCGCGACAAGACGATATGCGCCATGACCGAAGATGTTCTTACTGTGGCACAGCGTTACGCGGATGCCTTCATCCCCTTCCTCTCGGTCAATCCCAGGCGCCTGAACGCTCTGGATCTGCTCGACGAGTATGTGGAGCGGGGATGCCGTGGCGCCAAGTTTTTGCAGAACTACTGGGCAATCGACCTGAATGATGAACGCTTCATACCCTACTACGAAAAACTCGTCTCCCACGACCTGCCCCTGATCGTCCATGTCGGCAGTGAATACACTATCAACTCAGACGCTCGATATGAAGGCACTGAGATACTCGACCTGCCCCTCAAGTGCGGCGTCACGGTCATCGCTGCCCATATGGGGCTGGGACGGGTGATTCACAAATTACGCCCTTGGAGAAACCTCTCACGCCAGCCCCGCTACTTCGACAGCGACTACTTTCAACTGCTGGAAATGCTTGAGCGGCATGACAACCTCTATGCGGACATCTCCGCCATCCTGGTGCCGTTTAGGGCCAGAGCACTGCGCCACCTGGCGGAGCAGAAACAGGTTCACCCAAAGATCCTCTTCGGCAGCGATTTTCCCGTGCCCTATACCATCCGCATCAACAGTTACGATCTGACAGCAACGAAACGCAAAGAGATCAGCCGGGTGAGCAACCCCTTCGATCGCTATGTCGCCGCCATACTCGAGTACTTCCCGGCAGACAGCGTAATCTACACCAACCACCGAAAAGTTATTCGAAGCCCGTAATGCTTACTTTCCTATCGCATCTTGAGCCCTTATATGGCTCACATATTCTACAAACCACAAAATACGTTATTTATTCACAAGCTTATTGTTGAAAACTACCTGCCACGCCCAACCAATTAATGAAACCATCTTCATGGACTGAACTAAAGTGTGCCAGCATTGTTTTTGATTGCCTATGCCACGGGCACCCAACCTAAGCTTTGTATTGTAAAACCGTATTGTTGTCATGAACAGTCTTGAATACTTTTTAATGTCATTGATAGCAAACCATTACTATAA
>JASFJY010000196.1:0-6245 GCA_050119415.1 Chromatiales bacterium
GGTTGGCTTCGCTTGGTGCTAATGCGGGGTGAAAGCACCACGTCGATGATCTCCTTGACCTTCTGGGGTATGTCCTCAAGTGTCTGCTCAATCATTTCAGGCTGCAGTGAGGTCAGCTCCCAGACAGGGGGTTCGATCTGATCCATGGCCTCATCCACGGGGATACCATCCATTTCGCTGAGGGATAGGATGGATGCCAAATGCATGATCGACGTTTCGAGACGAAAATCCTTTGTCCGCATGGGATGGTGATGATTGCCGACCACGGTAATCACGCTCAGCGGCATATTCCATTGACGCAGCAGCGCTTCACCGACCTCCATGTGGGTAAAGCCCAGCATCTCCTCCTCCACGGCGGGCAGCAGTAGGTTATCTCCTCCGGTTACCAACAGAATATCGCGCGAGATTTCGGGAAGTTTGAGATAGATCACCAGCCGACCGATATCGTGTAGCAAACCCATGACAAAGAGACGTTCGGCATGCAGCACCCGGCAACGGTTGGCCAGTTCAGTGGCGATGACGCCGGTGGTCAGAGAGTAGCGCCAAAAAACGGCCATATCGACCAGATCACAGGGGATACCGGTAAACGCCCTGGCGGAAGAGGTGGCCATCACCAGGTTGCGCAATTCGTGGGTGCCGACCATCGTGATGGCGCGGGAGATGGTCTCGACCGGGGCCCGCAGATTGTAAAACGCACTGTTGACCAGGCGCAGCAACCTAGCCGAAAGGTCTGTATCCTGGGCGATTAGATCCCCAAGGGTTGCGGCGGTGTAGTTGGGGGCGTCGATCAGACGATTCACTTTGACGAAGATTTCAGGCAGTGAAACCAATTTTTCAATACCATCGACCAATTGTTGCGGTGTCATGTGCGCTACCTTGTTGACAGGATTAGAAAAGTCGTTCATTCAGGTCACTCTAATACAGTGAGCGGACAAAGGATATTGCAATATCCAGCCGCCCCGGGTTCAGTTATTATATTGCGCCTCAACTCACAATATCGGCAAAACGGGCTTAACCTTGACGGTTGCAGACCCCGTCTATTATCGGAGGCGTGGAATGCCCTTTTTCATCTTCAAGATTTCCCCACAAAACACACCCGAGTACCTCGGTGAAGAGGATAAATACCGGCAGGCCCGGGAGAGACTCAGAGCCCTGCGCACCGCCCACGAAGCGGACGACGGCACCACCTACCGCATGGTTTTCGCCAAATCGGTGGGGCAGGGCGAAAAGCTGCTGACGACCCCAGAGCATGACAACAAGATCATCGGCGACGACTGAGGCGCGCAATTCCAGCTTGGCTCGCTACCGAAACGGACAATCTGGGCGTCACACTAGGAATGAAATGCACTAAGATTCTGTTCCTAAGGGTGATTCATCGTGCTAATCTCTAACTATCATGCAGTAAATACACCCATATCATCGAAACGATACCTGGAACCAGTGTTGCCATAACACAAATTTTCACGCGCATGGCAGCGCTTAAGGACCACTAACCCGTGTCTACCCTGAACAGCAGAATAAACAAATATCAAAGCCAATTTCAGCCCTTACTCAACCGTTGTAAGGACACGGCCATTGTCTACATCAATGCCCTACTGACTGAACTCTTCAACAATTCCGACAAAGCCCTCACCGGTTTCGCCCAGAAGGCGGAAACCAATGAAATGCAGAACCGCTTCTTCGAAGCGATGTCGATAATCCGCAACCGACACGGTCTGGTCGAGCATGAATTCAGGGAACTAATCAGCGACGGCTTCGAAAACTTCTGGAAGGATATGCGGGAGGTCAATCCCTTCGAAACCCAGGAAGAGGATTCGGAGCTGGAGCTGGTCGATCATGCGTCGATGGATGTCTCCACCGCCCTGGAGAACATGGTCAGTAAAACGGTCGGCAATCATCGCTCCCAACTCTATGCCCTCGGACAGCGTCTCAGCGTGATGAGGGGCGGACAGGGGGTCAAGCATAAGCAGATCCCGGCCGGACCGCACCACCTCACGACCGCCTTCAACGAGGCGATCGATGCGCTTGGCCTGGAGACCCGGATCAAACTGATTATACTGGCGCTGTTCGACAAATATGTCCTGAAGCAGCTCGGTTCCATCTACGAAGACTTCAACAATAATCTGCGCGATGCCGGCGTCCTACCCCACCTGCGCCCGACCATCCAGAAGTCGCCTGATACCGGTGTTACTCGCTCCGCTCGCGGGGAAAAGGCGCCACAGCAGGAGGAGCCTGAGGAAGAACTCAGTGAACAGCTCTTCAGCAACATCCTGGACATGATGGCCCTCCAGCGGCGTAACTCACCGGAGAAGGCCAGAGCCAGAGCAGCGGCCGCCACCGCTGCCGGCCGGACACCGGGCTCAGCACCACCCGCCACACCGGCCAACCTGGTCACTGCACTCAACGATATCCAGCCGACCCGCCGGGCCGATTATATTCCGGATGCCAATGCGCCGGGAGTGATCATACCCAATGTGGAAATCGACGAGCAGTTCCTGGTACGGGTTAAACATACCCTGGCGGAGGAGCGGCACAAGCTCTATGACGAGGTCGGCGCCGACCGACTGGACGCCGCCGACGAAGACACCATCGACCTGGTCGGCATGTTGTTCGAATACATGCTCAACGATCCCGTGCTGCCCGCGGTGGCCAAGGCGCTGATCAGCCATCTGCACACCCCCTACCTGAAGGTCGCCATCATCGACCGCAAGTTGCTCACCGACAGCAACCACGAGGCCCGCCAGCTATTGGATGCCCTAGTGGAAGCCGGAAGCCACTGGATCGACGAACGCAATCTCAAGCGGGGTATCTATCCCGACATGCAGAATGTTATCGACCGGGTGCTCAAGGAGTTCTCCGACAATGTCAGCCTCTTCAGCACGCTGCTCGCCACTTTCAAAAAACGCATGGACGAGTTCCGCCGCAAGTCGGACATCCTTGAGAAGCGGGCACAGGACTCATTGAAGGGCCGCGAAAAACTCAATATCGCCCGTCAACGCGCCACACAGGAGATGAAGGCCCGCTCCTTCAGCGAGTATCTGCCCAAGACAGCCAAAGATTTCCTGGAACAGACCTGGGTCGACAAGCTTATTTTCGTGTTACTGCGTCACCCCGACGGTGAGTTGAGCGACGATTGGAAAGAGGCACTGCGCATCGCTGATGAAATCGCCTGGGCCTTTGAACCCAAGAGCGAAAGCGAAGCCAAAGAGCTGGAAAACACACTGCCGGACCTGCGCAAAGCCATCGAGGAGGGGCTTACCTCGCTGGGTGGTTTCCACCAGGAGAAGAGCAAGAACCTGTTCGACCTCCTCGCCCGCGGGCCAGTTACGATGCAGGCCCCGGAAGTGGCCACGGGCAAAGCGACGGAGCGGCCTGCGGTAAAAGCCAAGCCGCAGCCGGCCGAGCCCCTGCCTAGCGCAGCACAGGCCACGCGTCCCGCCCAGCCTGTTGAGATCGCCAGCGCGGCCGCGGCCCAGTCTGTAAAAGCCGCGGAGGATGAGGTTACGCAAGAGGAAGAGGCCATGATGCAGAAGCTGCGCAAGATTCAGTTCGGCACCTGGTTCGAAATCGCAGACAGCCGCGGCGGCGAGCGACGCAAGGTCAAACTCTCCTGGCTCAGCCCGTTGACCGCCTCCTGCATGTTCGTCGATCGCGCCGGCGTACAGACCGCCATTAAACCGCTGAATACCCTGGCACAAGAGATATTGTCAGGCCAATCCAGGATCCTGGAAGACAGCAGCGATCCCTTTGTCGAAAGAACCCTCCATGCCATTCGCCGAATGTTGCAACGGTCACTGAAAACCACCGAGGACATTGCCAGCGAACTCGTCAACGACGACAACGATGGAACAGACGTAAAATAACCCAGTCAGGTTTAAACCCTAATGATAGAAAAGCGTAAGTCCCCCCGTAAAATTGCGGATCAGGTATTAGTCGTATTTGATCAGGTCACAGGCAGCCAGATTGGCCGTGTCGTAAATATCAGTGCTGAGGGGCTAATGCTTTTAAGCCAGGAACCGATTGTGACCGGTTCCGTCTACCAGCTTGAGATGACCTTGCCGGGACCTGATGACGACGACTCGCGGATTCCCTTCGGCGCCGAGGCGGTCTGGACCACCGAGGCAAGTCAGCCGGAGAGTTTCTGGACGGGATTTCGCATTATCGACATTTCGAGCGAAGGCGTGCTCTCCATCGACAATCTGATTTTGGATTGGCACTCAACCGATTAGGCTGGCCCGACCGTTTCATCCGGTCTCGCCGCGCAGCTGCGGCATTTGCTCAATCCTCAATAGCTAGCTATTGAGGATTGGCACAGGGATGTGCCGTTTACGGACCTAAGGATGGATTCTATTGTCCCGGCAGCCAAGCCTCAATCCAACATTGCCAGCCGGTTACGCTCGTATTCACCGAGCACCTTGTCGACATAGTCGATGGTCTCGGGGTAGGGTGGAATGGCATTGCCATATCGTATGACCGCATTTTCACCCGCATTGTAGGCCGCCAGGGCAAGCTTGATATCATATTCAAACTTCTTCAACAGATCGCTCAGATAGCGGGCGCCACCCACCAGATTCTGTTTGGGATCGTAACTGTCGACGACGCCGTAACGGCTAGCCGTGCCCGGCATGAGCTGCATCAGCCCCTGCGCCCCCTTTCTGGAGACGGCCTGCGGATTATAGGCCGACTCGACCCTTACCATGGCATGCAGCAATCCCGGATGCAAACGCAACTCTTTCGCCACCTTTTCGATCAATGGCGTGAGCCTGGTCCTATTCTCCTTCATCTTGGCCAGGCCGTAGCCACTGCCTTTTTTCGACTTGCCACTTCGCCACAGTAGCTTGTAACCGCCGCGCATGGGACGATCAGTAAAGTGCACACTACCGTCAGGCCCCCGATATTTGTAGATTTCGGCCTGTGCCAAAACCGGCAACAGCAGAAACAGTATCGGCAACAACCGGCATATGCGTTTCATGGTATCGATACCCGCGCCCATTACACTGATGATTCCAGTAATATCGACGTCAATCTCCTACCCTTCTCTTCGGCCATCGATTCCGGGACTTGAGTCCTAAAGGGGCAATACAGTTCACACTCAGGCCCCGCAGCACTTTTTGTATTTTTTTCCGCTGCCACAAGGACAGGGATCATTACGGCCGACTTTCGGCTGATCGCGGGTGGTTGTCTTGGGAATCACCAAACGGCCGTCGACATAAAACCATTGGTCATCCAGCTTGCTGAAGCGGCTGATTTCGTGATGCGGCTTGACAATACCGTCTTCTTTATAGGTTGCGATGAATTCGACGGTCGCCTCGTTATCATCCTCCTCCTCAGAACGCGCTTCCACCACCTGCAATCCCAACCACTGGGCATTCTCAGCCCAGCGACGGGTGGCCGCAATGTCATGATCCTGACGATGTTGAGGATGTAGAGACTGATGGAGGAAGTCGACCTGCTTGGTGACGAAGGCCGCATAGCGGGCTCGCATCAGCGCCTCGGCACTCTCGGCCTTGCACGCACCTGAGAGAATGGCCCCGCAGCACTCGTCAAACTCGATGCCGGATCCGCAATAACAGGCTGTCATGGAACACTCCCCATAAGGTTTTATATTGCTTAAACAATAACATAAGAGTGGTTCTCGCCCAAGAGAACGGGTGCGAACACCGGCACGTTATTGATCTGGAATAAAAAAGTCGGGCATGGCCACCTTGAGGTTGCCGGGTTAATAAAAGCCCTTATAGCCCCAACGCCCGCCATCGTTTAGCCAGCCGCTTGGCGGAGACCGGGAATGCGGTTCCTAATTCTTGCGCGAACAGGGAGATCCGCAGCTCTTCAAGTTGCCAGCGTATCTCCTCGAGGCGCTCATCGAACCGGCCCTCTTCACGACACCGGGTCTCCCAGGCCGACCATCTGCGCTGCATCTCCGCCATCTCTGCCATTCGGTCTCTGTCTCGGGCGGCAGCGTGGAAGAGTTTTTCGATACGCTTGCTCAGCCCATCCAGATAGCGGGGGTATTCGCGCAGATGGGGCTCCGACACGTCGGCCATGAATCCATGGTAGACCAGGCGATCGAGCTGCGCCTGCATATCCCGCAGCGAGTCGAGCCAGTTCTTTTGTGTGATTCCGCTCAGGGCCTTGCGTACACGATGATAGCGTTCCAAAATGGCCAACAGCTGATCGCAGGTGGCATTGGCCTGGGTCATCAGATCACCCCGGCAATCCTCGATGCGCTGCCGGAAAGCTGTCTC
>JASFJY010000197.1:0-6236 GCA_050119415.1 Chromatiales bacterium
GCGCCGCTACAGGCGCAGTTGTGGGAGCGGCCATTGGTGGTGTAAGCGGGTATTACATCGCCAAGAAGCAGAAGCACTACGCCTCTGAGGAAGCGCGTATCGATTCCATGATCGCTGATGTGAAGGCGACTAACGCGGACTTGGAGACCTATATCGCAGCGGTCAAGGACTATGTTGAGAGAAGCACTGCCAAGGCAAAAATACTTAAGGAGCAGATGCGAGAGGACAAAATAACGCGCGACGAGCTTGATGCTCAATTTGCTAGGATCGATAAGCAGCGTATAAACATGGTGGCGTCTCTGGAGAGTTTAAAAGAGAAAAAAGACGGATATCTGCATGCTGTGGAGGAGCAAAAGAATGTCAGTGGTGAGAAGTCAGTGGCTGAGCTCGATGGAGAAATCAAAGCACTGGCGAAGCAGATTGACACACTTGAGGTGCATATCGCCGAATTGGATAAAGTGCTCGAGGTAAAGCAAGTATAGAGTAAATAGTCATGAGATACGATTATTGTGAACGTGCAAGGGTTATTTTTGGCACGGTCCTCCTGTTAACGACAGGTGGTTGTGCTACGACAAATGATCCGTCAAAGGGGGGGTTCATTTCTGGTGTGGCGTCACTTTCTCGAGGAGCGTATGAAGAGAGATTGGAGCAAAAAAAGCAAACGCTTCAAGAGGAACAGTCGCGTTTAAACCAGCTGCAAAGCGAAGCCGCAAGATCGGAGCAGGATAAGTTGGATGTAGAACAGGAATTATCAATTATAGAGAATCGCTCTGAAGCACTGCGTCGCCAGATCTCAGACTTACGGAGGAAGGTGGAGAAGGCCAGGCATGCTCAAAGCAAGGATGAAAAGGAATATCGGCAGTTGGTTTCCGAGGTTCAGGCACTGGAGGAGGAGATCAGCTTGGTGTCAACCAATCCCACCCTATCAAGGCATGAAAAGCTAGAGGAACTTGATGCGCTAACAAGGAAGCGTGCCGCCCTCGAACAGGTGTTGGGCACCTTACTGCAATAAAGTTAACTGTGAAGGTGTTTTTATCGACCGAGAACATCTTGCGATGACCGGCAACTACTATTTGGGATTGTCTATGAGAGTAAGCTTAGTGAATGCCGTCTGCTGGGTGCCGATTTCCGCTCTATTGATCCTGTTGTCCAGTGGGACAGTTCAGAGTGCGAATCGGCAGCCGTTGCTTATGGAGGGAAAAACCAGCTTATATCAGAAAGTGCTGACCCGGCCCTCTGCAACATTGACATCGAGGAATGCAGATGGCTCCTTCGACAACGACACGTCCCTGGCCCCCTTTACCATGTTTCATGTCTACAGGCGGCTGACTCGTGAAAACGAGCAATGGCTGGAAGTGGGGTCGGGCTCAGACGGTAAGATCGATGGCTGGGTCAGAGCGAACCAGGTCATCGACTGGAAACAATCCATCGTCGCAGTATTTGGCAATCCCGCGGGGAGGAATCGACTGCTGCTTTATCGTGACAGAGGGATTGCTGAGGAATTGCTGGCTTCGGAGAACGCAATTTCACGTAATAATGACATTGTGGCGGTTCTGGCGCAGGGAAACAAAGGGGCCGATTTTCCCGCGGTTTCCATCGAGCCTGAAAATTATGTTGATTTCCGAGACAACTTCTATCTGTTACCGATCCTGGACGCGGTGCGATTCCGCAGTGCTCAAGGTTATTCGATGCGGCTTTTGCAAGTGGCCTCCGTGCCTGAACGGGCCAGCCTCGGCATGGAAATGGGGGACGAAAAGGGACGGCGGTCCCAGGGATTCAAGACGGCAATTGCTTTTGTCATGGATGCCACCACTTCTATGGGGCCCTATATTGAGCGAACCCGCGAGGCTATAAAGACAGTCTACGACCGGCTTGAGGAGAATAAGCTCACCGACCGTGTCGGCTTCGCTATGGTGGCCTTCCGGGATAGTGTGGTGGCAGTACCCGAGCTGGAGTATGTGACACGGGTGGTCAGTGATTTTCGGGACGGGAATGACCGGGACCGATTGATGTCATTGGTGCAGTCGGTAAAACCAGCTACG
Source organism: Chromatiales bacterium (assembly GCA_050119415.1). Lineage (GTDB taxonomy): Bacteria > Pseudomonadota > Gammaproteobacteria > Chromatiales > Chromatiaceae > Thiodiazotropha. Next base: position 2,043 of record JASFJY010000197.1, read on the forward strand.
ACATCTAGCCGCCAATTTCGGGAGGACGCCTATGCGGGTGTCAAGGCAGCCATCGATCACCTCGACTGGGACGAGTACGCTGGTCGCTTTATCGTACTCATAACAGACGCACCACCTCGTGAGTCGGCAGACCCCCTCTCCGGGACTGGTTTCGATGCGGCCAGGCTGCGTAGCTTGGCGGTCGAGAAGGGAATCGCGGTCTACGTGCTCCACTTACTCACCCCGGAGGGGCGCGCCACCCACGACAAGGCGCAATATAGCTATACACTGCTCTCTCTTCGACCTGAAGAGGCGAATCCCTATTACGCGGTTCCGGCCGGAGACCCGCAAGAATTGGGTCAGGCTGTGGACGCGGTCGCCGCGCAATTGGTCACCCAGGTCGGTTGCCTTGCCCGCCACGATCAAACTCCGTGCGACTTCGATGCGATCGGGCAGACCGCTGCCAAGGAATACGCGGATAAACCCGAGCTGGCCCGCTTGCAAGAAGACACCGCCCGCATCGGTCACGCCATGGCACTCGCCTATTTTGGCCGCGAGCAGGGAACGGTGGCACCGGACCTCTTCACGGCATGGATTGCTGATCGAGACATCTCTCACCCGGACCGACAGGCCCTGGAGATTCGCGTACTACTCACGAAAAACCAGTTGAGTGATCTTCAAGAGGGATTGAAGGCGATTGTGGTCTCAGGGGAGAAGGGCCAACTTTCACCCAAGGACTTCTTCGACGAGATCAGGAGCGCGGCCGCCGCTTTCGTGCGTACTCCGGAAAAGGGCATTCGCGGACGGTTCAAAAATCTGGCGGAGTCGGGTCTCCTAAGTGAGTTTCTCGACGGTCTCCCCTATCGCAGCCAAGTGCTTACCTTGACCCAGGAGCTGTGGGAATCATGGAGCATCGGCGAGCAGCAGGAATTTCTTGATGCGCTACAGGCCAAGATCCGGCTTTACAAACGCTATCACGACGATGTTGATCAGTGGCGCTCCCTTGGCCATGTGGCAACGGCCGGCGATTCGGTCTACCCCATCCCACTCGACGACATGCCATAATGGAACCGCTCTACCAGCTTGAAGGAGTCACCAAGAGACGCTACCGCTCGAATGGAGAGCCGGAATTCGAACTCCTGGTGAGCCGCCTGTTCATCCCCCGCGGCGGGCGGGTCGCGGTGGTCGGTCCTAGCGGTTCAGGCAAGAGCACATTACTTGATCTGTTGGTCCTGACTTCACGCCCTTCCGCATGGGAGCGCTTTGAGTTTCGCGGTAGTTCATCCGTAGGTCTCGATGTAGGCCAGGCGTGGGATCGCGGCGCTGAAGACCTTCTTACTGAAACCCGCAAACGACATATCGGTGTAGTACTCCAGACTGGTGGTCTGCTCCGCTTCGCGACCGTGAGGCAGAACATAGAGATGCCTCGCCGCTTACTCGGCTTGCCGGTCGGTGGTGTGGGGGAGGAATTGGCAACCCATCTCGGCATAGCTCACCTGCTGAACAAGCTTCCGGAGAACATCTCTGTCGGTGAGCGCCAACGCGTGGCAATCGCCCGCGCGCTGGCTCACGAGCCGCTGGTGCTGGTGGCGGACGAGCCCACCGCTTCCCTGGATCACGACACCGCGAAGCAGGTGGCTGGGCTCCTGATGGAGCTGGCCGAGGATCGGAGGCTCACCATTATCTTGAGTACCCACGACGAGGCACTCATTCGCCGCCATGACTTCGAGGTGATGCGGTCGGTGGATCTGGCAGCCGGTGCTTACGGTTGGGGTCGCACCCGTTTTGGCCCGTGAACAGGTTGCTAAGGCCATGAGTCAGTTTCATGAAACCACCAATGTGATCCGCATGGCCGGTTGGGACTTTCGTTACGAGTGGCGTCTCTCTGTCGTCCAAGTGCTGGGTATGGCGTCCGTTCTGGCGCCCTTGCTGGTCCTGTTCGGCCTCAAATTCGGGGTGATCGATACCCTGCAACGCCGCCTACTGGAAAATCCCCAAGTCCGGGAGATCCGGCCGGTAGGCAGTGGGCGGTTCGGGAATGAGTGGTTCGATCGGATCGCTAGACTTCCCCAAGTCTCCTTTCTCATCCCCCGCACGCGCACTATCGCCGCCACTATCACACTGCGGCAGGCAGGCAGGGACAACGAGGTGGTTGCCGAGCTGATTCCCACTCGGTCCGGTGATCCCCTGCTCGTCGGATTGGGGCCGCTCTCCCCAGCTATCGATCAGGTGATCCTGTCAGCCAAGTCGGCCAAGTCCCTCGGTGTCACCGTCGGTGAGCGTATCGATGGAGTGGTCCACCGCAACCGTAACCAACGGCAGGAGATCGCTACCCTCAAGCTCACCGTTGTAGACATTGTCGCTGAACACCTTTTCCCGCGTGACGGCATTTTCGCCAATCTCGACTTGCTGCTCGCAGTAGAAGCATATCGGGACGGCTTCGGCCGGCCCGATCTCGGCTGGGACGGCCTCTCAGCGCCCCAAGCTGAAATTTTCGCAAGCTACCGGCTCTATGCGAAACAGCTCGCTGATGTGGCGGTGCTGCGTGAGCGGCTGCGGAGTGAGGGGCTGGAGGTACGCACCCGCGTGGAGGAGATCGAAATCTTGCAGGTCCTGGACCGTAACCTGAGCTTCATTTTCTGGTCCATTGCCGGTATCGGCATTACCGGCTATCTCATCTCCCTGGCCGCCAGCCTGTGGGCGAACGTGGAGCGCAAGCGCGCTGATCTGAGCGTGATTCGCCTGTTGGGCGTGGGGCGTTCGGCGTTGGTCTGGTTCCCCGTGACCCATGCCTTGCTGACTAGCACGTTCGGCATTGCTGTCGCTTTCGCTGCGACCTTTGGTCTTGGGGGGTTACTGAATGTCACCTTTGCGTCCTCTGGAGGTGAAGGTGGCATGGTCTGCCGGCTGCTGCCGACTCATCTGGCACAGGCAGCGGCGGGTACCCTGTTTTGCGCAATCCTCCCGGCTCTATCAGCGGGATACCGGAGTACACGGATCGAGCCCGCCGAAGGACTCAGGTTGTTGTAGAACCCCATTCCACCAAAGGTTGGTGGCAATATAGGAGAGATGAAAGATGCCTCAACAACACCCGCTCAGCGCGCTGATCCGGCCCATCGGTTCTCGCCGTGAGGTAAAGGAAGACGAGTGCCGTAAAGTGATCGCCTACGATATCAGAGCCCAGCGTGCCGTAGACCCACACTCCTTCAACCTGTTTGGTAAATACCAATACTTCTGTGTCGACACTTCAAAAACACCTTCCCACAAGTTAAACAATATTCTGGTTGAGGATGTCACATCAAAGTGTAAGGCCCCCCTCTCTATCGAATACGTCGTCGACTGCGACCGTGACCGTGCTTATCAACTGGTCAAGGCCTGCTATGGTCAAGGCGACCCCGGCAAATTCGTTGATAGCGTCATCCTCAAAAGCATCAAGAGGGTGGAGGGTGAGCACAAGGAAGAGCACAAGCCGCTGCTGGACGACCGGGAGGAGTGGCGCGACAAACTGGAGTCACGCATCAGCGCCGACCTCAGCCGCATGGGACTCACCGTGAGGATGCTCGATGTCAAATTGGTACAACGCCACTCTGATGAACCGATCGTTGGCAGTTGGACTATCGAATCCTCCCTGCTTGATTTGTTCGATGACGAAAAGGCCACCATCAAATTGAACGCGCGCATCGATGTAGACCCGTCGCGCTATCACGCTTTCCTCTTGGATGAGCGCGGCCCGGACGGACTGAAGAAAGATATAGAGACCTGGGTCCAGCGGTTCTTCGACCTCAAGGTGGGTATTGCCCAGTTTCAACCGCGTCACCGCGGGGAGGTGGAGTCAGGTTTGCGTACAGAGCTGAATGGTCAATTGGCCGAGCGTGGCTGGCGATTGGTGAATCTGGAAATCGATCTTACGCCGCCCTTTGAACTACCGGTTTCTCAGAAAGTGATCCAACACCCCGTGCAGTGCTCTGTTAAAGACCGCACTTCCCCCGTTAAGGTTGACCACCAATTACTTGTCTGCTTGAAGGACTGGAAGCGGTGGAAAAAAAACTGTGGAGAAGACCCGGAACCCGTGTTGAAGGCCGCGATCGAACGCGCTACCAGTCGGGTTCTTTTCAATATGTCCTATCTGCAGCTGATCAAGGCGTTTAACCTGCCCCAGATGCCCAACGGTCCATCTCAGGAAGACAATCAGGCAATCCGTGCTATTAAGGACAC
>JASFJY010000198.1:0-6212 GCA_050119415.1 Chromatiales bacterium
GCACCGCTAGAAAGGCACCGCGAAAGACCTCGCTGGAAAATGCGCCAAACACCAGTCCCAATGCGAAGGTGCCGGCACTAAACGCACTGACCTCGATGTAATCGTGGTAATCGAACCAGCCCGCTACGGTTTGCAGCAACGCCGAAGCCCCGAAAAACACGACCAGCACAACGAGCATTTCCGGAATGCCGCGAACTACTTCGGTGTACAGATGAGCAAGAAGACGAAAAAAGCGGCTGCGCGACAGCTTGGCTGAAGCAGTCAGCAAGCCGAGGGCGATACCGACCGCGAGCGAGGCCAGCGCCAGCTCAATCGTGAGCAGGGCCCCGACAAGCAGTTCATCGCCAAATCCCTGGTCACCAAAGCTTAGTACTTCAAACATGAAAAAAGCCGGGCTTTGCGCCCGGCTCGCTCAACTTCAATAAATACTGAAGGGGAAATATTTAGCGTTGATGCTTTCGTAAGTGCCATTGTCGAGCAGGGCTTTCAACGCCGTGTTGAATTTCTCGGCCAATGCCTTGTCGCCTTTGCGAATCGCAATGCCGATTTTGTCGTTGATATTGATGGTGTCGCCGACATGGTCATAATCAGCGTTTTCAGGCTTGGTCAACCAGTCGTAGCCGGGATAGGCGTCGACCAGGGCCGCATCGAGACGGCCCGCCTTGAGATCGAGGAAGACCGCATCCTGGGTATCGTAGACTTTAACATTTGCACTTTTGCGATAGTTGTCCTCCAGATGCTGAGCGCTGGTCGTGGCGCGCTGAGCGCCTAGGTTCTTGCCTTTCAGACCATCTGGCGAGATGGTCAGGCCGTTGCCTTTCTTGGCAATGAAACGCAGGTAGTTGGAGTAATAGGGGTCAGTGAAAGAGACCTTTCTTTTACGCTCTTCGGTGATTGACATGCCGGCGATGATCGCATCATACTTCTTGGCCAGCAGACCGGGGATCATACCGTCCCAATCCTGGTCGACGATTTCACAATCCGCCTTCATCTGATCGCACAGCGCCTTGGCGATATCGACATCGAAACCGACCAGCTCGCCCTTGGCGTTTTTCATGTTGAACGGAGGATAGGCGCCTTCGGTGGCGATGCGGATTTTTTCCGCCTGGGCTAGACCGGTGAACATCAGTCCACAGAACAAGGCCACTAGCATTTTGGTTTTCATCATTGGTATATCCTGTTGAAAGATTGGGCTTTTTTCACAGCCCGCCAGATAGAAATTGTTTGAAACGTTCCGATTCCGGATTATCGAACACGCGATCGGGAGGCCCCTGCTCCTCGATCTGACCCTGGTGCAGGAAAATAACCTGATCGGAAACATCGCGAGCAAAGCCCATCTCGTGGGTCACGACGATCATCGTGCGCCCCTCATTGGCCAGCTGGCGCATGACCTTCAACACCTCGTTGACCAGCTCGGGATCGAGTGCCGAGGTCGGCTCATCGAATAGCAGGGCTTCGGGCTCCATCGCCAGCGCACGGGCTATGGCGACGCGTTGTTGCTGGCCTCCCGAGAGCATGGCCGGATAAACTTCAGCCTTTTCCGAAATGCCGACCTTGTCGAGCAGATGTCGGGCATGCTCGATAGCCTGTTCGCGAGACTTGCCGAGCACGTGGATCGGCGCCTCGATGATATTTTCCAGAATAGTCATATGCGACCACAGGTTGAAACTCTGGAACACCATCGAAAGGCGCGAGCGGATGCGGGTGATTTGCTTGTAATCGACCGGTTCGAGATCGCCATGCTTGCCCGGCTTGAGGCTCAACGCCTCACCATTGATTCGAATCTCGCCGGCACTGGGTACTTCGAGAAGGTTGATACAGCGCAGCAAGGTACTTTTTCCCGAACCACTACTGCCGAGAATCGACACCACATCACCCGGATGAGCCGACAGGGAAATCCCTTTCAGAACCTCATGGGAGCCAAACTGTTTGTGAAGATCGGTAACGCTGATCGCGGCTTGCGCACTCATAATTCGTACAAATTTTGCGAATCGATAGTTTAACCGGTTGGTTCGACCGTGCAACTTTTATTACCGACTTGTCATAATCACGAGCTGATGCAGCAAACCTGATCAATCAGGCCTCAAAGGCTCCGCCCCTGTTCCTTCTCTTCCTGTGACTCCGGCTCGATTTCATACAATAACCTGTTCCTTTCTTGAATCGGTGCATGATGGGATGGTAGAAAAGTTAATATAATCAGTAGGTTGATGTGTTTTTGGTTCGCTGGGTATCGGCGAGGAGTCTCATGCTTGTTGAGAGTTTGATCAACGAGACGGCGGAAGTGCAAGTATTTTGTGTGGTGACAGCGCACAAAACAGGGCATGGACTGGAGGCGGAGTTGGCTGCGGATCGCTGTTCAGATACGGATTTACGATTGAGTCCATTCTTCTGTCTGCAAACAGCAAATCCCTGAGCCACGCCTCAGTAGACGTAGGTCGGGTTAGCCTAGCGTAACCCGACGATGGGTGGATGTATGCCCCCTCTTACGTCGGGTTACGCCATGCTAACCCCGGCCTATATCTGAGCAAGAAGCCACTTGATGCGGTACTTCCCCAGGATACACTTTGTACTTTGCTAATATTCCAGGAAAAGCAAATAAAAACCGTAAGTTAGTTTGTTTTCTAAGCGACCGGGTGAAATATTCGCTTTAATAATCTGATTCAAATGCTCCTAAATCAGGAGCGGCACCTTTATAGTCGTAATCAGAATAAACTCCGGCATCAATTAAATCACTGCCACGCTTGAGGTGAGCATAAGAAATATCCGGTAAATCGCCATTTGACTTGCGGGGTGCCATCAGTTGCTTTTCATTTAAGCTAAGGAAATCTTTGGCAGTCACGTTAACGGGCAGATTAAAATAATTATGGCTGATATCATTACTGTTTTCATCACCCAGATTAATTACTTCATTTCTTCCGTTAAAACCTAAGTTATTACGCATATAGTGGTCGTATCCATCAACATCTGTTCTATTATCGCTCAGTGTCGACAGCATGTTGTAGTTTGCGCTCCTATTACTAATCGCAGTATTGTTGATCCACCTTTGTCCGCCAACCTGATGATTGGCATAAAAGCCGGCAGAACGATTACGCACCGCTAAATTGTTGCGGATGATATGGCGGGGAACAGAAGTTGGAACTGAACTGCCATTTCTCCCATAGCCACCAGCTTTAAAGCCATTGCCGTCACCAATACCCTTAAATTTCTGGTCATAGCCGTTATAAAACGCCCAGCTATTCTCAATAGTCACTGCGGCAAAAGCAAATATCAGGTCAAAGCCATCATCACTGTTAAACCATGCGCGGGAACCGCTAATCACATTGCCACTATTCGCTGCAGAACGTGGATGTGCGCCAAAGCCATCCACATTGCCATGAGAAAAGTGATTCAGTCCCTTATTATTGTATGCGTCTACATTTAGGACATAATTATTACTGCCTTCAACCAGATACCATCCAATCGCCATTCCGTCATGAATCGCTAAATTTTCAAAACGATTGTAGTTGCCTTTATTGACCATAAATGCTTCGGACTGAGTCCGTTTGTTAGCAATCGTCACTTGCACGCCCACAACATCAAATCCCTTGAAGACACAATGATCAGCGCGCACCATAAATGCTGTCACACGGTAATCTTTCGGTTTGACCTGTGAGAAATCAAACACGGGTTGTTCACCCGGATAATTGATATAGCTGATACCATCTTTATCAATATTATTAACGATGGCCCGGATATACTGATGCTGAGATATGTCATCGTTCGTCAGGTAATATGTGCCGCCGCGGATATAAACCGTATCTCCATACGATGCCTTTTCCTGAGCCGCCATAATGGTTCGTAATGGAGCAAAAATATCGCCTGAATTACTGTCTGAGCCATCAGGTGCGATGTAGATATAATTTGCGAGTGCAGTCGAAGATGCTGCTAGCGCTAGAATGGCAAATATTAGTCTAAATTTCATTATAATGACTCCCTTTGTGAGTGCATGGAGTGTCCAATAAATAAACTTGTTGAGTTGGTTGAATGCTTATTGCTTTTATGAATGATAAATGAAATATGTATAGTATTCCAGAAATCATGTAACTTGATAACAATTTCTTGATTGCAAGTAAGCATCGATTATAAGAACAGTGTGGAACAGTGATATCTTAGTAATCATAAAACTCTCAAAAAATTTTCCTGTTGGGTAAAAATACGGTCATAATGGGTTCAAGGTCATAATAGGGCAGGGCTTGAATTAAGAAGCGGTTATAACAACCTAACGGGGTTAGGTCTTTGGGTCATAAGGTCATCCTAATAGGCCTTAATTTTGATTACTCGACGCTAGGCTTAAGATTTAAGCGCCTCTACGTATAGAAAATGGTGGTGCTTTGTGTCATGTAATCTCACAGGGTAATGGTCGAAAGGATATCTACGCGGTAGCTGATCAGGTAGTCCCACTAGGCTTTCAGATCATCGAGTATCGGCTGCGCCAGTTGTTCCTGTTGGCTCTTTTTTCTCCTCCGCCTCCAGGTCTTTGATCCGTTCTTGGGGAGTTAGAATGTTTTGCAAGGTCGTTTAGATTATTACTAACGTAGAAAATCCAGATCTGAACGACGATCCCGGCACGGTCATTGCTTTCCCGAGGCACTAATTTGCACGCAACTCTACCAACGTCTAGACTATGATTGCTTTTAGTCTGAGCGTTGTAAGCGGTTTCTTTGATAATTATCTAACCAACTGAAATTCCAAGAACTTTACAGAATTTTCAGGAAGCAAAGTAGCACCGGTCTCGCCAGCCGGTTGCGGGATATGCTTTAGGGAATTAGGTAGTGAAGAAAACCTAAATCTGCACATGAAAAGGCAACGGCGCTACTATACTTACACTGGAGTTGGTTAGATTTTATCGTACGGATATATAAACCAACTTTGAAAGGACACTCTCATGGCTCTATATCAAGTTGAAAATCAATGGGGAGGTAGTTCTGCGCCTTGGAACCAGGGCGGCAAATGGATTCTCGGAGCACGAGCTAATCAAAATATGGTCGCCATCGATATTCAATCACCTGATAATGGCGAAACGCTAAATGGCACCATGACTTATGCTGGCGAAGGCCCTATCGGCTTTAGAGCAACGCGCTGCGGTTCCAATAATTATACGGTCGAAAATCAGTGGGGTGGATCCAGTGCGCCCTGGCATCCCGGCGGCACCTGGATAATTGGCTTCCGGGCTGGACAAAATGTTGTTGCATTAAATCTTAGCTCCAATAATGATGGGAATACTTTAAAAGGTACAATGACTTATGCAGGAGAAGGTCCAATCGGCTTTAGGAGCAGTATTTCCGCCGGACAAGCCTATAGCGTGGAAAATCAGTGGGGAGGGAGCACTGCGCAGTGGCATCAGGGTGGCGAATGGGCGATTGGCGCGCGTGACAATCAGAAAGTTGTTGCCATTGATGTTAATTCGGAAGATGGAGGTAAAACGCTGACGGGAACAATGACCTATGAAGGCGAAGGCCCCATCGGCTTCAAAGGGACTTTGATAGGCTCCAACAACTACCAGGTAGAAAATCAATGGGGGGGCAGCTCAGCTCCCTGGCATCCTGGAGGTTTGTGGATAATCGGATACCGAGCTGAACAAAATGTAATCGCCTTGAAAGTTAACTCCAATGATGGCGGCGTCAGTCTCAATGGGACCATGACCTACAATGGTGAAGGGCCGATCGGTTTTAAAGGAACATTAAGCGCTGCAACGTCAACAGAAAGAGCGACTGAGAGCGCTAGTTAATTTGAAAAGGGGGCGGAGGGTTGCGCGCAGGGATTTCTACTATATGCATCATATCATCAATTCTCTCCGTTCCTTTTGTCTCCTTAAAGGAGCAAACCCAATCCAGACAATCTATTTCCTGTAGGAGTGCTACAGCGGCGTTCCGATGCCTTGCTGCTGGCGGGCATACTGCGGTTGAGCACGATATATTTGGTTGCCGGGTTAATGCTAACCCTCATCCTGGGCACCGAAGACCTCAAAACTGTCCTTCCCATTAGAAGCAATAACGTCTTAGAAATAGGTATGAAATAACCTTATGATTAGAATGGCAAATATCGGTTATGCCTTTTCAGCACGAACATTTCACATGCCGTTTATTCAAGCTGACTCAAGGTTTCAGCTAGCCCACATTGTGACCAGCAAACCAGGCAGTGTTAAGTTGGATTTTCCAGATATTGCTGTCGTA
>JASFJY010000199.1:0-6171 GCA_050119415.1 Chromatiales bacterium
AGCCCACATCCTCGGCACGCATGATCTCGTAGGTCTCGCGAGACTTGAGTACCCCGTCCTGATGAATGCCCGACTCGTGGGCGAAGGCGTTGGCACCGACGATGGCCTTGTTCGGCTGCACCGGAAAGCCGGTGATGTTGGAGACCAACTTGGAGCAGGTGACGATCTGGGTGGTATCGAGCTGGGTATGACAGGGGAAGATGTCGGGCCGGGTGCGTACCGCCATGGCGATCTCCTCCAGCGAGGCGTTGCCGGCCCGCTCGCCGAGACCGTTGATGGTGCACTCCACCTGTCGCGCACCGTTGCTCACCGCCGAGAGGGAGTTGGCCACCGCCAGACCCAGGTCATTGTGGCAGTGCACGGAGAAGATCGCCTTGTCCGAGTTGGGGATGCGTTCGCGCAAAATGCGGATCAACTCGCCAAACTGGTGCGGCATGGCGTAACCCACGGTGTCGGGCACATTGAGGGTGGTGGCGCCGGCCTCGATCACCGCCTCGAAAATACGGCAGAGGAAATCGATCTCCGAGCGCCCCGCGTCCTCGGCGGAGAACTCCACGTTGTCGGTGTAGCGGCGCGCCCGCTTCACCGCATGGATCGCCTGGGCCACCACCTCGTCGGGCTGCATACGCAGCTTTTGCTGCATATGGATCGGCGAGGTGGCGATGAAGGTGTGGATACGACCGGAGTTGGCTTCGCTCAGGGCCTCGCCGGCGCGGTCGATATCCTTGTCCAGGGCCCGGGCCAAGCCGCACACGGTAGAGTCCTTGACCGCTTTGGCCACCGCCGCCACCGCCTCGAAATCGCCTGGGCTGGCGATGGGAAAGCCGGCCTCGATCACATCGACCCGCAGCTTCTCCAGCGCCTTACCGATACGGACCTTTTCATCCTTGGTCATGGAGGCGCCGGGGCTCTGCTCACCGTCGCGCAGGGTGGTGTCGAAAATGATCAGTTGATCTGAATCGCTCATATTCTCTCCGGCCGTTTTAGCAAATTCACCAGGCAAAATTACTCGTCCCCCTCCGAATGCTCAACCGTTGTCCGCTGCACTCGCCGTTTGCGCAACTGCACCAGCGTCAACACCGGTCCGGATACGGCATAAGCCATGAACAGCATGAAGAGCACCGTGGGGGGATGGGTCTGGATGACGGCCAGCACAACCACCACCACGACCAGCACAATAAAGGGCACCTTGCCGTGAAAATCGATCTCTTTAAAGCTGTTGTAGCGGAAGTTGCTCACCATCAGCAGACCGACCAGGGTGGTCAGAATGGCCGCCGGCCAACGCATCGCCGAGCTGTCCAGCCCATAGTCGACCCCCAGCCAGACGCTGCTGGCCACAATGGCCGCGGCGGAGGGACTCGGCAACCCCTGGAAATATTTCTTGTCGGTGATGCCGACCTGAGTATTGAACCTGGCCAGGCGCAAAGCACCGCTGGCGGTATAGATGAAAGCGGCGAGCCAGCCCAGCTTGCCCAGATCGCTCAGCGCCCAGATAAAAATCACCAACGCGGGCGCCAGACCGAAGGAAACCATATCGGAGAGGCTGTCGTATTCGGCGCCGAAGCTGCTCTGAGTCTTGGTCAGGCGGGCCACCCGTCCGTCGAGTCCATCCAGCAGCATGGCCACGAAGATCGCCACTGCTGCCGTCTCGAACTTGCTGTTGACGGCGGCGAGTATGGCGTAGAAGCCGGCAAACAGCGCCGCCGTGGTAAACAGATTGGGCAGCAAGTAGATGCCGCGACGGGGTTTTTTTAGCGTGTCCTGAGCGTTTTCCATTAGCCGCAGATGCCTGTGTAAGAGTGAATCCGCATTATAGCAGGGAGGTGGATTTAAGTTTTCAGAGACTTCCCGACGCCTTCACGTCCAGATAGGCATTAACCAGATTGATTGCCAGCTTGCGCGGTTCGCTGTCGACGATGAGCGAGCCCTGGTAGCGCAACGCCTCATGCGCATCACGTCGCTCCGAGAGATAGTCGACCACACCTTGGAACATCAACGCGGATTGGAGATTGTGCACCGGTTCCTGCAGGGAACGGTCGAGTGCCTGCTCCCGCAGATCGGCGATCACCACCAGATGACGACGTGAGAGCAGCTTGGCGGCCTTGAGCAGATCAGCACTCTCCTCGTTACGGCTGTTGGTCAGGATAATCACCAAAGCCCGTCGCCGCTGCAGCGGCATCAGCTGGTGGGCCGCCGCCAGATAGTCGGCGGCCTCCAGGGTGGAGTCGATATCGTAGGTCCGATCGAGCAAACGCCGAACCACCCCGCCCCCTTTTATCGGCGGTTGCCAGCGCGAATGGCCACCAAAGCTGAGAAAACCCACCGCGTCACCCTGGCGCTCGGCCACGTAGCTAAGCAGCAGCATGGCATTGAGGGCGTGATCCAGATGCCCCCCCTCGCTATCCTGGTGGCGCATGTGACGACCGCAGTCGAGCATGAAAACCAGCTGCTGGTCGCGTTCATCCTGGTACTCCTTGGAGATCAGACGCCGGTAGCGGGAAGTCGCCTTCCAATCGATCTGGCGCAAGGCGTCACCGGTACGGTACTCACGCAGTTGATGGAAGTCGCTTCCCTCGCCCCGCCGTTGGCGACGCCGCACGCCCATCTGGCTGAGGTGGTTGTCGGTGGCCAACAGCGCGTAGTGAGCGATCTCACGGAAATTGGGGAAAACCCGCGCTCTCTCGACGAGCGGGACAAAGCGTTTGTGCCACCACAAACCCAGCGTCGAGCGCAACACCAGGTCGATGCCGGCGAACTCCCTGTCACCGCGATGACGCGGCTTCACCCGATAGCGGATACGGGCCTGGCGCCGGGCTAGGATCCTGATCTGCCGAGGCATCCCATCGGCTTCGAAATCGCCGGGGTGGTGATCGTGCACCCGCAGCAGCATTGTCGTATCGCCGCGGTTTTCGACCTCCAGCCCGACCCAGGACCAGACCCCCACCGGCATGCTGGTACGCAGGTCGCGCCGGACCTGAGGGGTGGCGCTACGACGCAGGCGCCACAGATCCAACAAGCCGATCGAAATCAGCAGCGCCGCCGCCAGCTTCCATGCCGGCTCCAGCCATGGCAACCCGATAACCGCCAGTCCCAGCGGGACCAGCAAGGCAAAAGCGGTGATCAGGCGGGACGCAGGGATCACTGGCGCGGCGCGGGGATATTGTCGAGCAGATCGCGCAGTACGTCGTCGGGCTGGTACCCCTCAATCTCCAGGTCGGTGGAGAGGCGGATACGATGGCGCAACACCGGCAGCGCCGCCGTCTTGATATCGTCGGGGGTGACGAAGTCGCGCTGTTGCAGGAAGGCCTCGGCACGGGCGGCGCGTAGCAGGGAGATGGAACCGCGGGGGCCGGGGCCGGCTTCGATGCCGTTCCAGTCGCGCGCCGCGCGCACCAGGCGCACGGCGTAGTTGACGATCTGCTCGTCCATCTGCAACTCCGCCACGTGTCGCTGCAGCAGCGGGATCTCACTGCTCTTCATCAGTGGACGAACCGCCGAGGTATCGAGCTGGTCGGCGACCGAGCCGAAGGTTACCTGATGCACCAGGCGCTGCTCCTCAGCCTCCTCCGGATAGTCGATCAGCACCTTCAGCAGGAAACGGTCGAGCTGGGCCTGGGGTAGCGGATAGGTGCCCTCCTGCTCGATGGGGTTCTGGGTCGCCAGCACCAGGAAGGGAGGTTGTAGAGGAAAGGTGCTCCCTTCGATGGTGACCTGCTGCTCCTGCATCGCCTCCAGCAGGGCCGATTGGGTCTTCGCCGGAGAACGGTTGATCTCGTCGGCCAGCAGTAAATTACAGAAGACCGGTCCCTTACGCACACGGAAATTCTCGCTCTTCATATCGAACAGGATGTGGCCCGAGATGTCGCTCGGCATCAGATCGGGTGTGAACTGGATACGACTGAACTCCCCCTGCACCGCCGCCGCCAGGCTGCGCACCAGCAGAGTCTTGCCCAGTCCCGGCACACCTTCGACCAGGACATGCCCGGCGGAGAACAGCGCCAGCATTACCTCGCGAATCACCCGCGACTGTCCGACCACTGCCTTTGCGATCTCACTCTCCAAGCTCCTGGCCCGCTGCATCAGGCCCTCGTCTATCGGTGTTGGATTGTTCTCTTCCATTGTCATCTCTTTTTGCTTTGCGGATGCAGGGCCGCTAACAGCCGCTGCAGGTTTGCACTGGTTTTTACCAGCTGGCCGGGCTCTTTCTGGGAACGGTAGAGCGCCAGATCGATCGCCTCGGGTGTCATGCCGGTATGTTCGGCCAACCAGTGGCAGCGAGCGGCCTCATCGAGTCGCTGCAGTTGCGGGTGGCTGGCCAGCCAGCGTCGCTCCACCTGTTTACGCGCCTGCCGCAACAGGCCCGCCGAGGGATCGATACGCCAGTTGAACTCTGCCGACGCCTGCAGATGCTCCAGCAGATCGCGCCGCTGCTGCTGTCCCCTGAGAATCAATGGCCCGCTACGACGCCCCATGCGCCAGATCAGTAAAGCGATAAACAAGCCCACGCTGATTACCAGATAGGGGCCCCAGCGCCATAGCAGTTGCAGCAGACTGGGCATCTGGGCGCTGTAGAGCAGCCAGACCCGCTCGTGGCCGGCCACCAGCTCCGCCAGCAACGGTGCATGATCGTAATCGCCGATGCGCAGATTGTCGAAATAGTCGCTATCGCTGAGGAAGGTTACATGGCCGTCCCCATAGGGAAAGATCAACAGGTGGGGGGTCTCGTCGTCCGGGGCCCGCCAGAATTCATTAGGATAGTCCACCTCGAACCATACATCCGCATCGAACGCCACATTGAGAGGTTCTTCTTCAGCACCGGGCAGCAGGATCGAAGTCGTCGACTCCGTCTGCTCCGTGGTTGCCTCCTCAAGTGTCTCTTTAAACCATTTCAACGCTTCGACATTCCACGAACGCACCCGGGTAACGCCAAAACTTTCCAGTAGCGGACGTCTGAGTTCATCGTCCTGCAAGCGACTGGGGGCGGCGATCAGATGGCCGCCCGCCTCAACCCAAGACAGCAGCTTATCGACCCGCTCCTGCGGCAGCGGCGCCCCCAGATCCCGCACCAGCAACACCCCCCTCTGTGCCGGCGGATGGATGAGATACTGACGCCCGGACTGACTCTCGGAGATGTGCCCTAAACGGCCGAGCAGCTGCTGTGCGGCCAGCAAAGGATTGCGCCGGGCCTCGGCTGACATCGCTGTCCGCTCCGTGTAGGACACCCGTTTGAAGTTTGCCTGGAACCACCAAATCAGGCTGCCTGCGAGAATCAGGATGATCAGCGCGATCACCAGCTGCTTGGCACTAGGCTTCGACATCGACGCCTCCGAAACAGCTCCGCCAATCCCGGCAGAGCACCAGGGCTTGATCCCGCCCTGGCGATCGGTGACCGTAAGCCTGACGCAGCCAGACCGAGGTCAGGTTGGAAAAGCAGCTCACCAGTGTCCGATCGAGCTGATGCGTCACCAGTCGCTGACACTCGCCTTCGGTAGCGCCATGCGGGATATCCAGCGCATAATGGTGGACCAGAGTCGAAAGGGCCGCCCGATAGAGCAGGCTCAAGGCGCCACGATAGTCACCTGACTCGATCAGCCTTTCCGCCTGCGCCGCCGGATCGTCAGGCAGGCTCTCCGGTCGCAGATCGAGACCGGCAATCTGAGTCGGCACGCCCCGTCCATTGCGGCCTCCCCCGAATCCGCCCGACCTCAATTCCCGGTTGGCTATGAACCAGTAGATCAGGTAGGCCAGAAGGCTTCCCCCAGCGAACCACAACAGCAGTTCACTGAAGGCGGCAAGCGTTTCAGTCGACTTCTCCAGCCACTCGAAGAAAGGGTTGTCCTCGAGGGAATCATCAGAGGCTTCGCCGACATACTCCCAGCGGGTCGCCTCCTGATCCCGGCCAAACGCCTCATCGGCCAGGACCTCTTCGATGACTGAGCTCACCGCTTGCCGGTCGACCTCCGCGGCCTGCAGCGGCGCAGCGGGCATACCCCAGACGATCGACCCGCAGAACACAAGCACAGCGATCCAGGATACGGCCGCTGTGGATCTACGCTGCGCCATGCGACGCAGACCCAGTTCGATATCCCAGCCCTCCAGTTCACTGCGGCGGGTCAGGTAGAGGGCGAAACCACCGGCGACATAAAAGGGCGCCACCATCGACATCGCCAG
>JASFJY010000200.1:0-6150 GCA_050119415.1 Chromatiales bacterium
TCCTTGAGAGTTTACGGCAAGTCCGGTAGAAAACTTGAGTTCATGACCACAAATTCAAAGCCATACTGACAGCCCCGTCTGTTTCTGACAACTTTCACTTAAGTAATACACCCTAGCCCGAATCTTTCTTTCAGTCGCTTAGAAAATAAACCAACTTAAGGTTTTTGCTTAGTGATTTTAGAATATCAGCTAAGTACAGAGTGTAACCGACCCATGCTACTGTCGAGTCGGCTTGATCAAAGCAGCTAATCCGCGCATAAAAAAGGCGGCTATAGGGCCGCCTCATTACACGACACGCAGAGCCCGGCCTTATTTGCTAAGTCCCTGGATATACTGCGCCACCGCCTCCATCTCTTGGTCGGTCATGCGCGCCACCACGCCCTGCATCATCTTGGCGTTGTCGTTGGCGCGGGTAGCGGCGCGAAAATCCTTCAACGCCTTCACCAGGTACTCGGCATTCTGGCCGTTCAGGGCAGGAAAGTTGGCCAGCGGATTACCGGAACCGGCCGGGCCGTGGCAAGCCATGCAGGCCGCCACCCCGGTCTTGGCGTTGCCGGCACGATAGATCTGCTCGCCCGCAGCCACAACATCGGCAGCGGCAACGCCGATTGTCTTGCTCTGGCTGGAGAAGTAGGCGGCCAGGTCGGCCATGTCCTGCTCGCTAAGAGGCAGCGCCATGGGCGACATCAGGGGATCGCTGCGGTTACCCGCCTTGAAATCCTTCAGCTGCTTCTCGATATACTGGGGGTGCTGACCGGCCAGTTTCGGCCATAGCGGATTGATACCACTATTTCCGTCAGCTCCGTGACAACCGGCGCAAACGGCGGATTTGTTCTTTCCCTCGTCCGCATTTCCCGCAGCCTGAACAAAGTTAACGGTAAAAGCGAGGGCGATGGATGCGGTTACAAGCCATTTCTTCATGATCAATCCTGCTCTAAATTTTTGCTGGATATCGGACATCAGGCGCTTCGACTCACAGATAATAATGGCCAAAGACCCTAAAAAAAGCTGCAGAACTATACCAGAGTTTTCTAATAAACGTCAAAGTTCCCGGGCACGCACCGCCACCAGGGTAGACTATAGTGGATGTGGTACTGCCCCTTAGACGGACGCCACCATGCAAAACGATCCCGAAACCAGCCTCGTCCAGAACTGCTATGCGGTGATCTATACCCCGAGCCGACGACGTAAACGCTTTCCGGAGAACTGCGTCACCCCGGTGGGCAGCGCCGCAGAGGCCATCGAGCAGGCCGCCAGCGAAAAGGACCGCCATCCGGCCCGCGTAGTGGGCCCCTCCCGCTCTTCCGAGGGTTTTCGTCTCTACTACCTGCTCGAGTGGCTCGACGGCGCTTGATCCCTTCAAACAGAGAGATTGAGCTTGGCCAGCTCCCGCACTATGGTCGTATCGTCCAGATGCTCGAAGGCCTCGACACTTGCCGTGGTGAAACCGCCCGCCACTTCATACCAGGCAAAACCGCTGTTCCAGGTTGCCGCCTCATAGGTGCCCTGGGTCCGGCGCGGCAGGCAGTAGAGGCGCCCGGGCCGGTAGATCAGGTTGTAGCTGCAGACCGCCCTATGCAGTGATTCGATACGCTGCCAGGCCTCTTCCATGGCGCCATAGACCTCGCATTTCAGCGGATAGGGCCTGTTCCCACCCAGGTGCTCCCAGACATCCCTGGTCACCGGCAGGGGCGTGTCGCGCAGAAAGGTCTGGAAATGGAGGTGGTTGACCGAGGCATAGGCGCCATAGCTGTTGTAACCGACCCCCCATCCCGGCAGGTTCACCCCCAGGGTTTCACACAGACGCCAGACATACTCATGATAGTGACGGGTCAGCAGCTGCGGGTGCTGCGCCTCGCGATTCAGCGGCAGTAGGCCATGCAGCGATACGAAGGGAAATTTGTTATAGAGGAACTCCACCTGTTCCCCAAGCAGCTCCCCCGTCCAGAACACCTCATGGCGCAGAAAGGGCTTATTGAAATGAAACTCCGCGGGATTGAATGGCCGACTGATGCCGGTGACCTGCTCCGCAGTCATGCGCGACGGCCTGAACGCCCGCAGATGATTGAATTGAAGCTCCCAGTCGTTCAGCGTACGAAAGCGGGTCATCTGCCCCCCATCGAAGCCGATCGACATCAGCTTGAGAAAGACAGACAGGTCATCACTGGCACGATCGGCCTGCGGATTCGCGGCAAACCGCTCCCGGCACTGCTTGGCCAGCCGATTGTAGCCTTTCAGCAACTGCGGACGCAGGGTATCGAACAGCTCCCGGTCGAAGCTGGCGTTGGCATGTGCCAGAACATAGGCACCCAGACCCGGCTCTCGCAGCAGGCGACTCAGCCCATGGGTGAAGTGCTGACGGAACTGCTCGGTGGATGCGAACGGTGATACGGACATTGAGCGAGCCTGGAGCGGCTTCAAAATAAGGGGGAGAAGAAGTCTACATCAGTTCGCAAGCGATTTTGATGAAATAAGTGGGGGAGATCGGCCCTGAGCGGCAGACTGCCGATCAGGGCCGAGCCGAGTGAATTAACCGGGATCAGTGCGACATCTGACCATGGTCCGCGGGCTTCATCCTCATCTGCAGCTTGCGTACCGGAACCTGCAAGGAGACTTCGGAGCCATCCTCGAAGCGCAGCGTAAGGGGAATCGTCTTCTCAGGGGCCAGTTTCTGCTGCAGACCGATTAACATGACATGCAACCCCCCCGGCTCGAGTGAGACGGTCTCGCCGGCCGGCAGATCGATCTTCTCCACCTGTCGCATGCGCATCATCCCATCCTCCATGGTATGGGTATGGAGTTCCACCACAGCGGCCGCGGGACTGCTGCCGGCCACCAGAGCATGCGCGGCACCGCCCTTATTGCTGACCTTCATGAAAGCGGCGGAGTTGGGCTGCCCGGGCGGCACGGCACGCACGTAGGCGCCGTCGATGACCACTTCGTCGACGACCTGGGCCGAAACCGCACCGCCCAGCAACATCAGCGCCACCAGCAGCAGGCTCGATATGCGAATGATTTTCATAAAACTTCCTTCCGCTATTAGAAAAGCGTTTCCGGACATCCCGAAACCAGCCCGAATGTTCCACCCGGCCGCTTTAAAAATAAACTAACTTACGGTTTTTTCTTATTATTCTTACGTATATTAGCAAAGTACAACGTGTAATCTAACCACGTAGAACACGCCCAAGAATCGCATCGAATAGACGCCAAGCGCAACCCGCTCAGCACATAAACCATGATTATCCCATGGTGCCAATGGCAAATGACGCAATTGCTGAGGCAAATCACCCGGCAATGACTCGACCGGATAGCTGGCGGGCAGGAAATAAAAACGCCTGCCTTAAGACAGGCGTTTAAGGGATGCGAGCTAGGCTCGGATCAGAGGGACAGGACCCAAGCCACGATGGTCTTGATATCCTCGTCGCTGACATGGGCGTTCGGCGGCATCGGCACGGGACCCCAGACGCCGGAACCACCCGCCTTGACTTTGGCGACCAGCGAGTCGAGCGCGCCCTCCTGGTCTTTGTACTTGGCCGCCACATCTTTGTAAGCGGGGCCGACGACCTTGGTCTCTAGCTGATGGCAGGCCATGCAGCCGCGCTGAGTAGCCAACGCGCTGGCGTCTTCGGCGTTGGCATTGGCCACAGCGCCCAGGGAAAGAATGGCCGAACTGGCGGCCAGTACCATTATTTTCATCTTATTCATCCGAAACTTACCTCGCACTTTATCGATTTGTACAGCAAAAAAACTCTAGCAGGGATCAATTCAAACCATCCCTGTTAAAAAAAAGTAAAGCGATTCTAGAGTAAACGCTGACTATTGCCTATCCAAAGACATTTATCAATCACACAACCTCACAGTATACCAACGTATCTGCGCATTATTGTGGCTGCAAGAGTGCGGAAAAGGGCCTCAACTCGGGGCGCACAGCCCTATGAAAGGGTGGCTGGCACAGTTACTGTCACTGCCCCCAAAAACCCGCCATAGGTATCTGTAATCACGCAATTTTTTCAGCACGACGGGGTATCGGCGCGGCAACGGTTCAGGCCCATGGCAGAACCCGATAGACCGCAGGGGATCGACTGCCCGCCAGTAGTCAATGGGCCCCTTTGTCCGCCATGTGCGTCAAATAGAGGGCCAGCCCCAACAGGGCGATGCCGCCGGCGAACTGCAGCAGGTCGAAGGGAGTAGCGAAATCCATGCTCAGGGCGTACTCGAAGAAGCGCACCACCAGGATCATCATCACCACCTTGGCCAGGCGGCTTTTGAGGTCGTCCAGGCTATTGATCAGCAACACGTTGGAGGCACTCTCTGAATCCTGCGCATAGTTGATCTTGCTGATGAACAGCTCATAGAGCCCGAGCGAGAAGATCAACAGCACAGTGGCCAGCAGGTAGCCGTCAACAATCTCCACCACATGGGTGACGGTGGTCGAACGCAGATCGATACGCGCCTCGTTGGTCAGATCGGGCGAGGCGTAGTGGCCCAGGTGAAGGATCATGTAGAAGGCATCGACCGAGGCCATGTAGAACATAGCGAAGGCGGCCAGCAGACTCGCGACCACCGCCGCCAGCACCACCAGCCGACTGTTCCAGAGCAGTTTTTCAAAAATCTTCTCCACAGGCCGGATCCTCCATAGCTGATGAGTCGCCTATTATTCCTAGGCCCGGCCAAGACTCAACCCCCACGACCGGCTGCAAGTCGCCCGGCAATCAAGATCCTGCTGGATAGAAACCGGTCAAGGGTCTATCATCGGCATCCTTTTTTCACCCAGCTCAACGAACCGTCAGCTCATACCGACATCACCGACCCCATGCAACACATACAACAGGACAACCGCTTCACCTCGGGCCAGCGTTGGATCAGCGACAGCGAACCGGAACTGGGACTCGGTATCCTGGTGGCGAGTAGCGGCCGTCACCTGACCCTGCGTTTCCCCGCGGTGGATGAACAAAGGGTCTATGCGCGACAAAACGCCCCCCTGACCCGGGCACGGTTTGCCGCCGGCGACCGTATCGAGAGCCATGCCGGTGATCCGCTGACGGTAGATCACGTACATGACGAGGGGGGACGGCTGATCTACGAAGGACGGCTGGATGACGGCCGCCACGTGCAACTGCCCGAGGAGGAACTGGCCGACACTCTGCGCATCCAGCAGCCCAAGCAACGACTGCTGGCGGGACAGTTTGATCCACCCCACTGGTTCGGTCTGCGACACTACACTCTAGAGGCCCTGGGTCGCTGGCAGCAGTCACCGGTGCTGGGCCTCGCTGGGCCCCGCATCGACCTGATCCCTCACCAGCTCTACATCGCCCACGAGGTGGCCAGCCGGCCCGCGCCCAGGGTATTGCTGGCCGACGAGGTGGGACTGGGCAAGACCATCGAGGCCTGTCTCATTGTGCATCATCAGCTGCTCACCGGGCGCGCCTCCCGTGCACTCATCCTGGTGCCCGACCCCCTGGTGAACCAGTGGCTGGTAGAACTGATGCGCCGCTTCAATCTGCGTTTTCACATCTTCGACGAGGAGACCTGTCGGGCCATCGAGGAGTCGCAAGCGCTGGAAAACCCTTTTCACAGCGAACAGCTGGCGCTCTGTAGCCTGGCCCTGTTTCAGCGCAATCCAAGCCGCCTGAGCCAAGCGCTGGAGGGGGGCTGGGATCTGCTGGTGGTGGACGAAGCACACCACCTCACCTGGTCGGAAGACGATCCGAGCGCCGAATACCTCCTGGTCGAAGCGCTGGCACTGCGCACCCCCGGTGTGCTGTTACTGACGGCCACACCGGAGCAGCTGGGCCAAGCCGGTCACTTCGCCCGCCTGCGACTGCTCGATCCCGATCGCTACTTCGATCTGCAGGCCTTTCTCCAGGAGGAGCGTCACTACCAGCCGGTGGCGGAAGCAGTGGAGCACCTGCTGCACCATGAGCCGCTGCCCGAGGCAGCCTCGCACCGGCTGCTGGAACGGCTCGACGAAGCCGAGAGCGCGCCGCTGATCGCCGTGGCCGGTGATGCATCACTGGACGCTGAACGACGCCAGGCGGCGCGCGAGAGCCTCATCCATATGCTGCTAGACCGCCACGGTACCGGCCGGGTCATGTTCCGTAATACCCGGGCCCGCATCAGTGGCTTTCCCGAGCGCAGGCTCCATACCCA
>JASFJY010000201.1:0-6141 GCA_050119415.1 Chromatiales bacterium
GGTTCCGTTGTCGGTTCCGTTGTCGGTTCCGTTGTCGAAGCCTCTACTGTAACGGTGGTTGCATCGGAATCTACCGTTCCACTATCGTCGTAAACGGTCAGAGTGACATTGTAGATGTGCGCCGTGTCATAACTATGAACCGGATTCTGTTCAACAGAAATGTTGCCATCGCCGAAACTCCATTCGTAACTGAGGATGGAACCGTCAGGATCTACCGAACCGCTACTATCGAATTGAATCTCTTCGTTCACCTCGCCCTCATAGGGCCCATTGGCCTCGGCGAGCGGCGTCAGATTGCCCACACCAATAGTCGCTGTGGTGGAGTCCACGCTCTTGAGGCCACTATCGTCCTCTACCGTGAGGGTGACGGTGTAGATTCCATCAGCGGTATAGATGTGGGTAACACTGGCGCCTTCCATCGTGGAGCCATCACCAAAGTCCCAGTTGTAGCTGACGATAGAGCCGTCGCGATCCACACTGCCCTCACCGCTGAAACTCGTCTCTACGTTCACGGTGCCTGAGTAGGGACCGTTGGCCGTCGCAAGCGGCGCCATCATCGTATCCACGGCGCCTATGATCGCCGTAGTCATTCCAGTTGCCGTCAGGCCAGCATCATCGGTCACCGTCAGGGTGACGTTATAGGTGCCAGATACCGTATAGGTGTGTGCGGGCGTGGCGCCGCTACCCGTATAACCGTCGCCGAAATCCCAGTCATAGCTGGCGATAGTGCCATCCGGATCGCTGGATCCGGAGCCGTCGAATACAAGCTCTTCACCCTCGCCGGCGCTATAAGGACCGGCGGGATCGGCCAGCGGGGCTTCGTGATCAGGCTGCTCCTCACTGACAGTTGCTGTTGTGTCGGTGGAATCTAGGGCGCCTTCATTGTCGGTGACGGTCAGGGTCACATTATAGGTGCCTGCGGAGTCATAGGTATGGGTCGGTTTCTCACCTGTGGCACTGGTGCCATCGCCGAAGTCCCACGTATAACTCTCGATCGTGCCATCGGCATCGGATGAGGCACTGCCATCGAACTCGACCTCTTCTCCAAAGGTGGCGGTGTAGGGACCCTTGGCGTCCGCCACCGGCGGTTGGTTACCTTCAGCGATGGTAATCTCGACACTATCGCTCGATTCTTCGCCCGTATCGTCGGTGACGATCAGGATTACAGTATAGGTCCCGGTTTCGGTATAGGTATGGCTGACCTGGGCACCACTGCCGCTGGAGCCATCACCAAAATCCCACTCGAAGCTAGCAACACTGCCATCGGCATCCGAAGAGTTGCTAGCATCGAACTCCACCGCGATATCCACTGTGCCACTGTAGGGTCCACCGATATCGGCCACGGGCGGTTGGTTCGCCGTGGCCTCCGGGTCGAGGGTGCCGGCCGTGATTACGGCCGGAGACTCGGAGCTTGTGATTTCTGTACCTTCAAGGTCTCTGATGACGTTAACAGCGCCTTCAGTCCAACCGGGCTGGGTGTTGGCGTTGATCTCCTCGAGATTGGTCGCGCCATTCGGATCGTTGTCGGAATTAAGCGATTCGATGGCACTGAAATCTTCATTGTACTGTATGTAATCCCAACCATAGCCATTGACTACACTGTAGTCTTCCGTGTGGCACAAAGCACATGGATCATCGAGATTTTCCTCTGCAGTTGAATTTGGGTAGGCCGCCTGCCAGCCTGTGAGATCGCTTTTGAGTGCATGAACCGATGAAGAGCCTCCAGTCAAGACAAGTGCACAAGCCAATGTCAGTGGTGTCGGTTTAAATCGCCAGGTTTTAAAAAACATCTCAAACCTCCTTGATTTCGTCTCTTAACATATCCGTAGTGTTCTTCAATATGTAGTCTTGAATTCGATCCGCATCTTCATCTTTATGACAGCCACTGTTAAACACTACACTACCGCTTTCATTACTTTTTATCACATAGAGGATTCTATTTATGGGAACATCAGTCATGATTTCCGCATAAGCCGACAAAGAAAATGCATAAATGGGAAAGTCTGTTAAGGCGATCACAGCATTGATACATTCCATTACCCTTTTCATGATTCATTTCCCTCGTCGATACGCAAAACTACCTGATCTTGTAACTCGAAGCGCGCATGCTTGCCTCTCTGCCCTTAAACGATTTGAATCTGGAAAAAAGTCTCTTCAATTGTTGCCGGGCATCACCCTCGCTATCTGGATTGAGGTACTGCTACTAGCCGCCGCCGGATAGGCCACACTGCCGTCTGCATATTTTTTGAAGGCCTGGTAATTGTTATCAGGCACATCGATCGTGAATTGATCGCCTAGGGTCTGGTTTACTGTCTGAATCATAGATCCGCACCGCTACCGACAAGCCCTACTCCCAAGCCAACAGCAGCCGCTCCCCTCGGTAGATATCGACACAGTTGCCGTTGTTTACGGTGAAGGCATCATCGAATTAACCCGCACAGTTGTAGCTACCACCGAAGGCGAGGCGGCCGTGCTGCTGATAGCAACAGACGAAGCGGGCGCCGTTGTCGGTTCCGACTTCGGCGCAGGATTCTCCGCTTCGTTCGTATCTGTCTCCTTACAAGCTGAGAGAAGAGTGCAAATAACAAGGATAAAAATACGATGTCAATCGATCAGTTGAAGATTCCGCTCATCGGTCCGTCACCGTAAAACGTGTAGTCCGAGCTGTTGACATCCACGCCCGCGGCCTCGGCCACCGTATCCAGAATGGTGTTGTAGCTAACCCCGCCCAAGTTCAGAAAGCGGCCGGTGGTCAAGGTACCACCACCACCGCCGGCGAGCATATAGGGCACGTCGTCGCCAGCGTGGGAACGGGCGTCACCCATATCGGAGACAGTCAGCAGGATGGTGTTGTCAAGCAGGCTGTTACCGTCCGTGTCCTGGGTGTTGGCCAGACTCTCTATCAGATACAGCAACTTGGTGGTGAAGTAGGTGCGGTACTGGGTATAATCCGCGAGCGTGCTGCCGTGGATCGACGCGTGGTAGTTCATATTGACACCCACTTCGGGCACGGTGAAATCGGACTGGTGGTTACCAAACATGATTGAAACCACCCGAGTCAGGTCGCACTTCAATGCGAGTGTCGCCACATCGCACTGTAGATCGGCAATGGCGTCAAAGTTGACGTCACTGGCGGTGTCACCGCTGAACCCGCTGGAGTTGAAAACCGGCGAGGAGCACCCGCCTGCGCTTACCGGCTCTGAAGTAGAGGATAGGCGCGCTTCGATACGCTCGATGGCATCGGCATGCTCATCCAGGCGCTCCCTTTCAAAGCTACCGAGGCTGTTGCGCAGCTGGGTGAGCGCCTCGAGGTTGCAGTCGAGCACACTGCGCTTCTGACTCGTCGCAAGATCTTCGGTGACCGCCGAGACCGACGCGCCAGAACCGAAAAGACGTTCGAAAGCGTTCGAGGGGTTGTCTTCGTAGGCCGGCTCGTTCCAGTTGTAACGGGAGATGCTGCCGAAGCCGTTGCTGATCACGCCCAGCTGCAATTGGGAATATGGGCTGGCCTGACCCAACGTACGCGCCATGTAGATATCTAAAGTCATGGTCCTGTCAGTGGTGCCCAACGCCTTGGAGGTCAGGCCGTGGCCAGCATTAGTCATGTTGACACCCTTGAGAAAGACGCAGTGCTCCTTAACCGACTCCAGGGGCGCCGACATGGACGGTAGGGTGAAGTCGGTCTCCGAGCCGCTGGGCATCCACTCATCGGGAACGGCGCCGCCCGCGGTGTAGACGAAGATTACCCGCTTCGGTGCGTCGGCGGCGAAAACCGAACGCGCCCAGAGCATGTTGCCGCTCAGCAACGGCAGCTTGAGCATGGCGCCTGAGAGACCCACGCCACCCAGCTTCTTCAGGAAGCCCCTGCGGCTGATTGATTCAATTTCAGTCTTACGTTTCATATTGATTCCTTTGAACTGCATGGGATTAACGGTCTCTTTGCTTTCTGTATCGAACCAGGTCGAGCGTACCGAGCTTGGTGAACAAGTCGCGCATGCTGTTGCTGGTCGCTAGGGTCGAAGTCAAGGTATCCACCGAGCAGCTGTAGTCCACTTTCTCTTCATCGGTCAACTCTCCTGTCTGTTCACTGTCTATGTTGATACGGGTATGACCGATATCCATGGCGTAGCGGAAGACATTGGCGGAGAAACAGGATTGCACTGCCCCGAGTTCAGCGAACTTGCTGGAGAGATCCTTACCGCCGTTAAAGGCGATCGTTTCGCCGTCGTACAGAGAGTTCACCCCATAGACGGTACCGCTGCTGTCGATGGAGAGGCTGTTGGTGTCCACCGTTCTGTAGAGGCCCGCCGCATCATAGTCCTCAAAACCGAAACCGAGCGGATTGATGATCTCATCATGACAGGCATTGCAGGGCGACTCCTTGGTGATCTCCGCAATGAAGTCGCGGTTAGTGATGACTTGGCCCTGAAGTTCCTGCAGCAGCTCGTCCGCCAACTCTGCCCGGAAGCTGGCAATAGTGGCGTCCGGGCTCGGAATGTCCTGGCAAAGCACACGCCCCCTGATAGTCTCCGCCCGTTTGATCGGAGAACTCTCCGTAAGGTCGGCAAGATTTGCCATGAGGGCCCCCAGAGTCAGTACCCCGCCGCGATTGGCGCTGGTAGCGTCCACCTTGACCATCTCTAAGGGATCGGTGGTGCTGGTGCCGACAGAATCAACGCCATAGTAATTGGCCAGCGTATCGTTGACGAACACATAGTCCGCATTGAACAGACCGGAAAAGCCCTGGGTATCATCATAGAAGGTGTGGATGAAAAGGGCCTTAGCCTCAGCCGCCATGGCCTCACGCACATCATCGCTGAAGCCCGGGAACAGATCGCTGTCCTTCTGCGCGGTGGTCACGTCATCGCTACCCAGCCACTGGGCGGCAAAGACACCCATGTGCCGCATAGCCTGCTCGGTTTCCAACAGACGCCCTATCTGCGCTTCTAGCTGCGCTTGCGTACTCAACTCGCCATTCTCGGCCGCTGTCAAAAGCGCATCGTCAGGCGTAGAACCGGTGAGTGTATAGCTGAGGAAGCTGGCCACCTCGTAGTCTGTGAGAACATAGGCATCGCTATCGAGCGTCGACACATCGACGCTGGACGCGACTCTCGCCACAGTCTGGGTACCGGAGACGGTGGCTGACTGTACATAGAGGTTGCGGTCCTCGCTGCCCTGATAGTAGTCATTGGTGAAGCGAATCTGCACCTGGTGGGTACCCTCGTAGCCGTCGACACTGAACTCGTAGACCTGGTAGCTGCTAGACTCGACTGCCTTGGTCGCCACTACGGTGCCGTCTATGGCAAGCTCCATGTTGGGCCAGACACCCTGCGCGGCGTCGCCCTTCATGCTGATCTGGAACAGGGCTTCATCCGCCAGCTCGAAGCTGTTCTGTATGTAACCCTCGCTCCAGATATTCCAGCCGCTGCCATCAGCCCCACCAGAGGACTTGGTCTGGAAGTCGGCACCGTTCACCGTCACCTCGTTACCATCCGAGGATCTGCTGGAAGCAACGGAAGCAGTGCCACCCTGTAAATCCTGTACTGCAACACCCACCTCGGAGCGGTAGAGGAACTGAGGCGAGGTCAACAGAGCGGTGATACCGAGCTCGAGGCCGACCTTGATATCGCCACCTGTCAGGTTGTCATCAAAGAGCGTTTGGTAGGTCGTCTTCTCCGTCGTTGTCAGAGGACGACGGAAAGCGCGTGTGCCGAAGTCGTTCAGGAAGAGGCTCTGGCACTCGTCATCAGTTACAGTGGCATTTCCGTTGTCATCAAAGCCGCAGTCGACCACACCTTCGAAGTTGCGACCCGCAGACCACGCCGCAACCGTCTCCGCCACCGAGAGATAGGCATCTGCATGGCTCTCGGTCACTGGGGTGTAAGCGTTGTTGAAGTAGCCTTCAATCAAACTATCGTAGGGAATGGAATCGGAGACATTGAAGTCGATGCCGACAAGATCCTCAATACTGTTCTGGTACTCGACACGAGTCAGCAGTCTAAGCCCTCTCGGGCCGTAAGTGGTCTCGCCGTTACAGGCAGCAGCATTCGAATTATCGCTGCTTGAATCATCGCTGCTCGAATCATCGCTGCTCGAATCATCGCTGCTCGAATCATCGCTGCTCGAATCATCGCTGCTCGA
>JASFJY010000202.1:0-6111 GCA_050119415.1 Chromatiales bacterium
TAGGTAAAACGATCATTGTCGCCTTTGAGGGTGAAACGCTGCAGATCGTCTGGATCGAAAGTCTCCGGTAGTGTGATCGCCTCCTCTCGCCACTGTTCAGTTGGTGGTGCATAGTCGTTGCTATCCCGATCCTCCAGAGGGTCGTAGGCATGAGCGGCGCCAATGGCGCTGAGGCATAGCAGATGGGCGAGTATGGTTTTCATCATGGGTGGTTGTCCCGAAATCGTAAAAGTCTAGCAAGGCGCACTAGTTTCTCATCCGCTGTGGACAGGGGAAAGCCCCGAAAACCCTGCGGCAGTTCAGTGAAAGGCGCTCTCGCGTGGCACGGTGGGGATTAAAGGAGCCGGATGGTCATCATCCAGATGGTGGCGGCGCCCAGGAGGAAGAAGCCGAGCAACGATGCGCCGGCCCAGAGGCGGAAATGGCGTACGATGTCGAACTCTTCCCGGGTCGAGATCAGCAAGGGTCGGCGATGCGAACCGGTGTCGCTCAGGGTGTGGATCGCCTGTTGATTCTCCCGCATCTGCTCGCGCATGACCTGCGTGCGCGCGGAGCGCCTCGCCAGCTCCCACTCATCCAAGTCTATCTGGCCGTCCCGGTTGCGGTCGAAACGCTTGAGCAGGCTGGCATGGTCCGCCTTCCATTGGCGCAGCCGTTCCTTGATCTGCTCCTCGCGCATGGTTTTGCGATCGGTCTCGCCCACCGATTTGAAAAGACCGATGGCGTAGAGCGGATCGCCGGCGATGATGGTCTCTTCGGTATAACGGTAATTATCGCCGAAAGTGGTTGTAAACGTAACGTTCAGGCCGAACAATCCGGTCTGTTTCTGCCAAGTGCCCGGGCCCCTGTCAGGGCCGGAACTGGGGGTTGCGTTGGAGCCGTACCAGACGCTCTTATCGCTCGGCGAAACATGCGCACCGTCTGGGTCAATGATGCACTCGCCAGTCTCGTCCCGCAGCAGGAAAAGGCTTTCGCTCTGGCCGCTGCGGGTGACACGCCAGCCCTTGTCGTGCTTGCGCTCGATCTTGAAGCGCCACCAGCAGCAGGGCATGCCGCTGAGGGGGGCGAAGATCGATTCGCCTTGCATCAAGGCCGCTTGGCCGATCAATTCGACATAGCCCTGAGGGGCCGAGCGGATGCGCGAGGTGGGGGTGTCCTCGATCAGGCGCGCCCGGTGTAGACTGCGAAAGGCAAAATAGAGCAAAAATAGGGTCAGCGCCGACAATGCGACCGCCAAAGACCAGAAAGCGCCGGGCGCCATTTGAGTGAGTTCACGAACCATTCCGCGTCGTGGATGGCTGAGGCCTTAGTTGAAGAGCGTTCCCATGTTGACATCGGTCAGCTCGGAATCTTCGAATTCCAGCAACTCGGCCGCCTTGAAGGCAAAGCGCTTGGCGACGATGTTGTCGGGAAACTGCTCGATGCGAACATTGTTGATATTGACAGATTCGTTGTAAAACTCTCGCCGGTCGGCGATGCTGTTCTCCAGCCCGGTGATGCGCGACTGCAGGTGGAGAAAGGTCTCGTTGGCCTTCAACTCGGGGTAGTTCTCCGCCACCGCGAAGAGGTTGCCGAGCCCGAGTCGCAGCTGACCCTCTGCGTTGCCCAGTGCCCCTACGTCGCCACGGCTGGCCGCGCTGTTGACAGCGGCGCGCGCCTTCATCACCTTCTCCAGAGTATCCTGCTCGAATTTCATGTATTGCTTGCAGGTCTCGACCAGTTTGGGCAATTCGTCGTGGCGCTGTTTCAACAGGACGTCGATATTCGCCCAGGCCTTGGTGACGGCATGCTTCAGGCTTACCAGGTTGTTGTAAATGAGTACGCCATAGATCAGGATAGCCACCAGGGCTCCGATCAGGACAAAGAAAAAGATTTCCATTGACTGTTTACCTTCTATTGCCATGTCAAATATTCGCCGCTTCGAATCAGCCTATCCCGAGATTGCCCCCGATGCCTGGGTCGATGAGACGGCCGTGGTGATCGGCGATGTGAGTATCGCATTTCAGAGTTCCGTCTGGCCAATGTGTGTGATACGTGGAGACGTACATCGTATTCGCATCGGAGCACGCACCAACATCCAGGATGGCTCGGTGCTGCACGTCTCCCACGACAGCCACTACCTGCCGGGTGGTCGACCGCTGATCATTGGTGACGGTGTGACCGTGGGGCATCGGGTCATGCTGCATGGCTGCGAAATCGCCGATGGATGTTTTATCGGCATGGGGTCGACAATTCTTGATGGTGCGGTGCTGGAGTCCCACGTCATGCTCGGCGCGGGCTCCCTGGTGCCCCAGGGCAAGCGCCTGCAGGGCGGTTACCTCTGGCTGGGACGGCCGGTGCGACGCGTGCGCGCCCTGAGCGAAAAAGAACTCGAGATCATCGAATATACCGCCAGTCACTATATACGCCTGATGCAGCGCTATCAGCCAGAAGGGCGGTGCCGATCCGAATAGGTCCCGAGCGGTGTCTCAATGGCCCATGACAAGCCGCCCATGGGCTATCGGAAGAATCATAGTGGCATGAAATACTGCTAATATCGATAGTAAGCGCCGTGTCAAGGTTCAGTTATCTGCCTCAAGGTGCGCACTGATCAGGATCGGCAATGAAAATCACCACTCGGGAGCCCTCCTGAAGGGGGGCATCACCATGCCGAGGTGTTATCCGAAGAGGACTAATGAATGGTGTGATTCGGACTGTTTCAAATGAAAAACGATCGAAGCTTGGCGTTGAGCGATATTCTCGCGGCCCTCGTGATGACGGCACTGTGCCGTGGCATCAGCCTGAGCCGCCCGTTGGGTCTTGCGTAAGGCACCCCTACCCGATCTGCGCGTTGGATGGCGGATTACCGCGATGTCCATCGATCGTGGATGTATCGAGGCAGTAAGATTAAATTGGGATAGTCGATACCGACCTTTGCCGCTTCCTTTCATGCCTGGAGGATGAGTTCAACTGGCCAAGTCTTCGGGGTGCACTAATGGCAGTGGATAAAAAAACCGCTTTTCCGATGCTTAAAAGAGGCCCTTTATGAGCACCGTTGACACTGGTTACATCCTTGCTGTCGACGACACACCGTCGTCCTTGCGTCTGCTTACCGACTTGTTACATGGCGAGGGGTACTCGGTGCGTTCGGCGATCAACGGCGAACTGGCACTGCGGGCCGCCATGACAAAACCCCCTCAACTCATCCTGCTGGACATCAGCATGCCGGTGATGGACGGCTTCGAAGTCTGCCGTCGCCTCAAGCAGGAAAACCGTCTGCGCGAAGTGCCGGTGATCTTCGTCAGCGCCATGTCGGAAACCCAGGAAAAACTGAAGGGATTCGATATCGGTGCGGTTGATTATGTGACCAAGCCCTTTCAGCGCGAGGAGTTGTTGGCGAGGGTTCACACCCATCTCGAACTTTACCGGCTGCGCAACCATTTGGGCGAGATGGTTGAACAGCGCACCCTCTCTCTCAGCGAGAGTGAAAAGCGCTTGAAGAAAAATTTGCTGGAGTCCGTCTCGGCATTGGCTGCGATGATCGAGTTGCGTGACCCCTACACCGCCGGCCATCAACGGCGTGTGGCTTCGATCACGGAGGTCATTGCCCGCGATATGGATCTGCCAGAACAGCAGATCGAGGGGCTGCTGCTTGCCGCCGTGGTGCATGACGTGGGTAAGATCAGCATCCCGACTGAAATCCTGAGTAAACCGGGGCAACTCACGGAACTGGAATTCACATTGATCAAACAGCATCCGGAATTGGGCTATGAGATTCTCAAGGGTATCGACTTTCCCTGGCCGATCGCGCATATCGTGCTTCAGCATCACGAACGCTTCAACGGCTCAGGCTATCCTCGTGGATTGAGCGGTCATGAGATTCTGCTGGAGGCGCGTATCCTGGCGGTGGCCGATGTCATCGAGGCGATGGCTTCGCATCGTCCCTATCGGCCTGGCCACGGCGTTGAAGCAGCGCTGGGGGAGATCGAAAAGCAGCGTGATATCCAGTTCGATCCCGATGTCGCCGATAGCGCCCTTCGAATATTCCGCGAGGGGGGTTACCAGCTCGATAAGTGAGACATCTATGTTCTTTGCGCTGGCCATCCGACTGGATGCGGGGATCAGTCAGCAAGCTCCCTGTGGATGGCCGGGCTCAGCAATTGAGTGATTGCGATGAGTTCCTGTCGAATCGGATCGGACAGGCGTTGGACGTCTTCGATATCTATGACTTCCTCGAAAGAGGCAATGCCGGTCAGCTGGGTGTTTTTTATGATGATCTCGTCTTCCGGTAGTCGGCTATCGAGCGGCGCCGTGAGCAAGAGGGTCGGCAGGGCTCCTAAACCATCCAATTGCCGGATTATTAGCGGAAAGCGAAGATCCTGAAATAGCCTGGCCAGACCTTTTTGCTGTTCGAAAAGGATGACCATTGCAACAGACTGCAGCAGGGTATGGTTGAGTTCCTCTTCCACCTGGTTGCGATCTTCGGTTGTGAGCGCCCTCAATCTTTTTGGTTTTGCTTCGGGATAACTGAGCGTCCATTTGAGCGGGCTGGTAACCGTAATTTGATAGGCCTCTTCGCCGCTGTGGGCGGTATAGGTATACTCCAAAGGAGTCAACACGGGCGTCGCGACAAACAGATCCAAGGGCGCTGTCAGGGGGGTGCCGAGAAAAAACGGCTTTTGCTCGGCGACGGATTTGAAGCGGGCACAGAGTTCACGATAGGCCTTTTCGCTTCGCGGACCGCTTTTTTTATTGCCGCCTCGTACATATTCACCAAACAGCGAAAGGGGAGAGAAGAGGGGGGCAAGCGTGGTGAGATGTGCCTTGAGATCGGTCTCGAACTTGCGGGAGATTGCCTGGGTGACTTTGCGTAAATCGAGGAGATGTTGGATATCCATGATTCGACTCTGTGCAGATCCTTTGATAACAGGTGCGCATAGCCATCGGAGCCACGATTGTTTTGGCATGGCCATCGCATGCACGTTATTATTAACCCGGTAATATTAACCCGGCAACCAAATATGTCGTGTTCAGTTGCCGGCTTCATCAATTCACCGGGTGGCGTCAATCTGATTTTTTCATCTCTGCCACTTTGCTACACTCGGTGCGAGGGCGCGTTCAGCGTAGGTCGGTTACACTTTGTACTTTGTTAATATTCCTGAAATAACAGGCAAAATATAAAGTTTGTTTATTTTTTAAGCGACTGGGTGAAACATTCGGGTTAGAGTGTTTTGGTGAGCAGTCCGGCACTCGCCACTACCACTACAGCATAGGGATGCAGCAATAACCGCAGGGAGGGCGCGACATTGGATACCCGCGATTCATTACCCGAGACCATCGGCAGGTTCCACGTCATCGAGACGATCGGCGAAGGGGCTATGTCGATCGTCTACAAGGCCTACGACCCCGATATCAACCGAATCCTGGCCATCAAGGTGTTGCGCGGCGAGTGCGCCGCCGATCCCGAGTATCGCTATCGCTTCCTGCAAGAGGCCAAGGCCGCCGGCAAGCTCACCCATCCCAATATTGTTACCATATTCGATGTAGGTGAAGCAGAGGCCGGCCCCTACATCGCCATGGAGTATCTGGAGGGGGCGACCCTCGACCGCTTGATGGCCTCCGAGCAGTGTCTGTCGCTGCGCGAAGCGGTGATCTACGGCATCCAGCTGGCGGAGGCCCTCGACTACTCCCATGCCCGGGGCATCGTCCACAGGGATGTGAAACCGAGCAACATCATTATCCTGGGAGAGCGGGACGCTATCCGCATCACCGACTTCGGCATCGCCCACATGGAGACCGCGGGCTCAGCCCAGCGCACGGTCTTGGGAACAGTGCTGGGCACGCCTCAATACATGTCCCCGGAGCAGATCGAAGGGCTGGCGGTGGATGGGCGATCGGACCTCTTCTCCCTCGGTGTCATCCTCTACCAGTTGATTACCGGTGAAAAACCCTTCGTTTCCGAAACCCTCACTTCATTGCTGCTGAAGATCGTCAAAGAGGATCCCGCTCCCCTTGATGACAAAACGGTGGACGTGCCGCAGAGTCTGCAGAAAATCGTTAACCGGTTGTTGGAAAAAAGACCGGAACAGCGCTTTCAGACCGGCGGCGAGGTGGCGCTGCAGCTGCGCAGGG
>JASFJY010000203.1:0-6103 GCA_050119415.1 Chromatiales bacterium
GGGAGGGCATCTTTCTCCACAATTACTATGGCAGCGGTTCAACCTCTTATACCGTCAGCAATAATGAACTCTACGACAATGCCGTCGGGCTGAAGCTGCGAAACTACTACTCATCGGGGATTAGCTATGAGGTACGCGACAATCTAATCCACGACAATGTCGACAATGGCGTAGAGACGATCTATTACGGTAGCACCAGTACGTTGATGATCCCGGCCTTTTCCGGCAACGTCATCTACAACAACGACACAGGCCTGTACCTGAATTTGACGGGGGCGGTCACACTCGAGAACCAGCAGATTTACGACAACGACGTCGACATCCACAACAATTCCGCCCAGGCGATCGATGCGACCGGCACCTGGTGGGGTGTCGAGACCACCAATCTGCTCGCCACCGGCACGCATCCGCGCGACATGTCGAATATCTACGACAGCTATGATGACGCCGCCATGGGTAGCGTGGATTACGCCGATTGGCTGATCGCCTACGAACAGCCTCAGACACCGACCTTGGATGCGGTAGCGAGCCCGACGGCGACAAACCAGCAGACCCTGACGGGCAGCAAGACGGCGGATACTGGTATTGTCATCAACGGCACCCTGGTGGTCGCCATCGATGAGTTGACAAGCTGGAGTTACGATCTGCCCCTGTCCGAAGGGACGAACAACATCAACCTCTATGCGGTCAATGACAGCGGACTGCACAGTGGGAACGTCAGCGGCAGTATCGTGCTCGATACGCAGTCGCCTCAGGTCTTCTCGAGCAGTCCGGCCAACGGAGCGGTGCTCAAAAGCGCCGTCACGGCGGTGGAGATCGTTCTCTACGAAGCATCGACGAGTCTTGACGGGGCCGCCTCGATCGCCGCGGCCACGGTTAAAGACGCCAGCGATAGCGATGTGGCCGGAAGCTGGTCGAGCGAGTTCAATCGCCTGATCTTCACGCCGACCACGGCCATGGGGCCGGGCAGCTACACCGTCACCGTGCAGCCGACCGACACTCCCCTGGGCAACAGCGCCGACTACACCCTGAGTTTTACCGTTGATACCGCGGCGCCCGAGCCCGTCACGCTCAATTCGATCACCACACCAACCAACACTTCTCCGGTGACATTGAGTGGTGGCAAAGAGGCGGACACCGCCGTCTATATCAACGATACCCTGGTCATCTCCTTGGACGCCGACACCACTTGGAGTTACGACCAGGCGCTGAGCGAGGGCGCTAACACTTTCAGCATCACGGTGCATGATGAAGCGGGCAACAGCAGCACGGCGGTCGAAGTCAGCATCGACCTGGATACCCTGGCGCCGACCATCAACAGCGTCTCGCCCGCCAATAACAGCTTTGTCAAGCAAAGACCCACGTCCTTCGCCGTTGCCATCCAGGAGACCAACAGCGGGCTGGACAACGCATCGATCATCGCCTCCACCTCGGTAACGCGGAGTTCAGGGGCGTCGGTCGCCGGCAGCTGGAGCATCGACGACGCCAACCAGCTGATCTTCACGCCGGGGACCTTGTTGACCGAAGACACCTATAGCGTCAGCGCGACCCTCTCCGACCTGGCCGGCAACACCACGTCGCTGGCCTCGACCTTCACCTACGACGCCACGCCGCCGGCCATTCCCAGCGTCGATCCGGTGACCACGCCGACCAACAGCAACTACCAGGACTTGAGTGGCGGCAAAGCGGCCGACAGCTCGGTATGGGTCAATGGCGTCGAGGCCGTAGCGGTCGATGCCGAGACCACCTGGTCCTATCAGGTCGACCTGGAGCCGGGGCTCAATACGATTACCCTCTACTCGAAAGACCAGGCGAACAACCAGAGCGGCACCACCTCGGTGGAGATCACCTACGACGACATCGCGCCGCTGCCGGTCAGCGAGCTGACGGTCGATGCCGCCGGTATCGGCAGTGTGGCCCAGCTCGACTGGACGGCCTATGACGAAAGCGTCCATGGCGACATCGCCGGCTATCACGTCTACTACAGCAGCAGTCTCTTCACCAACGTCTCCAGCCTGACGCCGGCAACCAGCCTGGCGGCCGGCACCAAGAGCCATGAGGTGAGCGGGCTCAGCAAGGGCCAGCTCTACTACTTCGCCGTGGTTGCCTACGACAGCAACGACAACATCAACCACTCGGTCACTCCCGTTTTGGCGACGCCGACGGATGTGGTTGCGCCGGAGGAGATCACCGATCTGCAGGTCAGCGTGGCGGCCGACAGCGTGGCACTGAGCTGGACGCACTCTGTCAATAGCAACGGCGACCTGAGCGAATACAAGCTCTACTTCAACGACGATGCCGGCACTTCGGTGACCGACGCCGTCGATAGCTACAGCGTGAGCGGCCTGAGCCCGGCGACCGCCTATCCGGTCCGCATCAGCGCCATCGATGGCGACGGCAACGAGAGCGCCGGGGTCAGTCTGACGGCCGTCACCCTGCTGGCCAATCCCGCCGATGTAGCGGGCACGCCCTTCAGCAATCGGGTCGAACTGAGCTGGAGTCCCTCGCTACCGAGTGAATATGTCAAACAGTATGCGATCTATGTCGCAAGCGCCGACTTCACCAGTGTCGCGGGGATGACGCCAGCATTGCTGATAGATGCGAGCCGAAGCAGCGCCAAGGTGGCCGGGCTGAGCAACGACACGACCTACTACTTCGCCGTCACCGCCATCAACCTCTCCGACGGCGAGACCCAAGCGGTCAGCACGGTGAGCGCCACGCCGCAGGCGGACAGCGAAGGGCCGAGCATCAGCAACCTCACCTTCGCGGGCGCCACCCTGAGCGAAGGGGCGACACTGACAACGGCCGGCACCCTCGCGGTCGAGCTGAGCGACGAGTCGGGTGTCAGCCGCGTGGAGTTCCTGCTCGACGGCGCGATACTGGCGAGCGACATCAACGGCTCGGACGGCTACACGGGCTACTGGAACCTGTCCGACACCGCCGACGGCGACCACACCCTCAGCGTCAACGCCTACGACACCCTCGACAACGCGGCCAGCCTCTCCCGCGGCGTCACCGTGGCACTGGCCGCGCCCGCGGCACCGAGTCTCACCTCGCCGGCCGACGCCACCACCACCAATCAGGAGAGCATTACAGTCAGCGGTAGCGCCGAAGCCGACAGCGAGGTGCTGGTGCAGCTCGACGGCAGCCAGGTGGCCGGTCCCTTGAGCCTGGATGCCAACGGCAACTTCCAGACCATCGTCAGCCTCAATGAAGGGGCCAATGAGATCACCGCCAGCGCGCAGAACCGGGGCGGCACCGGGCTTGTCAGCGACGTGCTTACCGTCACACTGGACACCAGCGTGCCCGACACCCCGGTCGGCCTCAACGCCCAGTCGCAGACCGAAGGGCAGGTGCTGCTGACCTGGAACCTCTCGTCTGACGAGCGGGTGGTCAGCTACGACGTCTACCGCGCCAGTGAATCCTTCAGCGACACCGGCGAAGCGGTCAAGGCCAACAGCAACCCGGTGACCGTCAACCGATTCGTCGATCTGCCGCTGGAGGAGGGGGTCTTCCACTATCGCGTGGTCGCCCTGAACGATGTGGGCACCGCCAGCCTGCCCTCCAACGAGAGCAGTGCCGAGGCCGACAGCCTGCTGCCCAGCGCGGTGCGCATCGACTACACCCCCCATGGCAACTATGACGCGGCCAGCGGCCGCATGGCCGCCGGACAGGTGGATGTGGTCGTGGAGGTGAGCGAAGCATTGTTGACCACCCCCTTCCTGAGCATCACGCCGTCCGGCGGGGTGCCGATCAGCGTCTCCCTGAGTCAAAGCTCGGAGACCCTCTACAGCGGCGCCTTCGAGATCACCGACACCACGCCCAGCGGCACCGCCTATGCGGTCTTCTCCGCGCGAGACCGGGTCGGCAACCGGGGCAACGAGATCGAGCAGGGCGGCAGCGTGCTGATCGACACGGCGGGCCCCGCCATCACCGCGATAACCGTGGCGCCCGCCTCGCCGATCAAGAACGAGCAGAGCGCGCCGGTCGACGTCAACCTGGAGATCATCCTCGACCAGGCGGTCAAGAGCGGCACCCTGCCGGAGCTGAGCTACCTGCTCTCCGGCGCCGATCGCAGCGCCACCGCCATCGACAACCTGGTGCAGACCGACACCCTGGTCTGGCGCGGCAGCTTCCAGCTGCCCGCCGACGGCGGTCTGAGTGAAGTGGAAACCCTGAGCTTTACGTTCAGCGCCCAGGACGATCTCGATACCGTCAGCAACACCATCAATGGGAGCAACAGCTACCAGGTCTATCAGGGCGACCTGCCGCCTCTCGACATTCCCACGGGCTTGAGTGCCAGCGCGCTGCCCGGCGGCAGTGTCGAACTGCAGTGGCAGGCGGTAGCGGACGCCGTCGAATATCAGCTCTATCGCCAGGCGCCGGATGAGAGCGAGCTGAGCGCCTACAGCCGCGTCACCGACACCAGTTTTACCGATGAAAGCCTGGTCGACGGCGACT
The DNA here is from genome assembly GCA_050119415.1 of Chromatiales bacterium. Lineage (GTDB taxonomy): Bacteria > Pseudomonadota > Gammaproteobacteria > Chromatiales > Chromatiaceae > Thiodiazotropha. Next base: position 4,462 of record JASFJY010000203.1, read on the forward strand.
ACAGCTACAGCGTCGCCAGCGTGCGCCAGGCCAATGCCGAGGAGAGCGTCAGCGGCCAGAGCGAGACGGTCAGCGTCAGCGCCGACAGCCTGGCCTCCGAACCGCCGCAAAACCTCACCCTGGAGCTGTTGGGCGCCGGCATCAAGGCGTTGTGGGACGCCCCCACGGACAGTGCCGAGGAACTGAGCTACAACCTCTACCGCGCCAGCGGCACCAGTCTGACCGACGTCAGCGGCCTGACGCCGATCCAGACGAACATCGTCGCCGACAGCAGCGGCGTGCTGGGCTATATCGACGTCGGGCCCGACGAGAGCGAATCGGTCTATGCGGTCACCGCCGTCGACGCGGTGGGCAACGAATCGTTGCCCTCCGATTCCGCCTACCTCAACGTGGACCTGCTGCCGGTGGCCACGCTGGAAGTGCGCCAGACCGACGGCGGCTACCCGGAGATCAGCTGGAGCCACAACAGCAGCGCCATCGCCGGTTACAACCTCTATCTGGACGACAGCGCCACAGCGCTGAACGACGGCCTGATGACAGCTACCAGCTATACCGATCAGGCCTACACCAACACGCTCAGGCGTTACACGGTGACCGCCGTCGACAGCAACGCAGTGGAGAGCGTCGGCAGAAGCGTCGAGCTGCCCCTGATCGCTGTCAGCGCCGTCTCCGAGGCGGGTATCAAGCGCGGCATCATGAACCGGGTCGGCTATGAGGTTGCCAACCTGACCGATGCCCCAGTCAGCGGCGTCGTGCTGAAGCTGGATGTGGAAGGTAACGCCCACAGCTCATCCGACTTCGACCTGGCCGCCGGCGAGAGCCGCGGCGTCGAGATGATTATCGGCGGCTTCGACAGCCTGCCCGACAACGCCGCCCTGCAGACGATAATCGCGGTCAGCGCCGACACCGGCGAACAGGCCGAGATTGTGGAGAACGGCGAAATCACCGTGGGCGAAGCCTCCCTGCTGGGCCAGGTGGAGACCCAGGAGCTGACCCGGGGCACCGACGGGCAGATCCGCTTCAGCCTGGAGAACACCAGCGAGGTGGTCACCGAGATCATCACCGCCCAGGGCAGCAACGCCTCGCCGGAGATCAGCATCCTGCTTGAGGACCTGGACGGCAACGTGCTGGCCACCGCCCCCTTCAAGCAGCAGGTGGGCGAGGGCGTGCTGACCCTGAGCAGTGGTCAGACCGTGGCCCGCATCGAAGCGGGAGAGCGTTTCACCTCCGACTGGTTCGCCCTGGCGATCCCCGAGAGCGCGCCCGATCTGGTCAGGGTCGTGCTGCGGATCGAGCAGCTCCACTACCACCTGGGGCAGGACGATCATCTGGCCATTGCCGGCTTGGGCACCAGTCAGGACGGTGTCTTGAGCGACACCGCCTATACCGCCAGCATCGACAGCATCACCCCGGAAAGCAGCTATGGCGATGAGCCGATCGTGATCAGCGGTCAGGCCCTGGAGCGCGACACGGGCGAGGCGTTGGCGTTGGTGCCGGTGAAACTGGTGATCCTGGCCAACGGCTTCGAGCGCGAGACCCAGGTGACCACCGACTCCAGCGGCAGCTATCAGTACAGCTTCGAACCGCTGCCGGCCGAGTCGGGCATCTTCAGCGTCTCGGCCATCCATCCCGATATCCTGGC
>JASFJY010000204.1:0-6096 GCA_050119415.1 Chromatiales bacterium
CTCTGGAGATGATTTGGCAACAGGCGCAACAGGTTATGTGCCATCTGCCAGAACAGGAGGCCTTCCTTCGCCTGCTTATGCAACTTAAAGGAGCCGGGGTGCTTATGGAGGGGCCTGAGAGTGATGCGCTGAACATACTCAGAGTCCCTAAACAGCCTCGTCAATGGTTGCGGCAGCTGCGAAACCCCCTATCGCTGCGTATTCCTCTATGGGACCCTGACAAAGCACTGAACATACTCTTGCCATGGGTACAGCCCCTGTTCAACCGGGTGGGTATGGGGTTGTGGCTGTTGTTGGTGTTGAGCGGGCTGCTGCAGGCGGCGCTGCACTGGCAGTCGATCTCCGGCAACGTCACCAGCCAACTGTTCGCCGCGGACAATCTGCTCTTGATGGGCGCTGTCTATCTACTGATGAAGCTGCTGCACGAGGCGGCGCATGGATTCGCCACCAAGCAATGGGGGGGCGAAGTGCACCAGGTAGGGGTGCTGCTGCTGGCCCTCATTCCCATGCCCTATGTGGATGCATCCGCCGCCAATGGTTTCAGCGAACGGCGCGCGCGTATGGCGGTCAGCGCGGCGGGGATTATGGCGGAACTGTTGCTCGCCACTCTGGGGCTCTGGCTCTGGTTGGCCACCAGCTCCGGCTGGCTCAACGCGGCGGCCTACAATATGATGCTGATCGGCGGCTTCTCCACCCTATTGGTGAATGGCAACCCGCTGCTGAGGTTCGATGGTTACTATCTTTTTGCCGACCTGATCGACATCCCCAACCTATCTATCCGCTCCAACCGATATCTGGGTTATCTGTTGCAGCGTTATCTGTTCGGCCTGGAAGATGCGGATTCGCCGGCGCAAAGCGACTGGGAGCGCGGTTGGTTCACTATTTACGGCACCAGCGCATTTTTTTACCGGCTGTTTGTCCTTTTCATGATCATATTGTTCGTGGCCGAGCGCTATCCGCTGGTGGGGCAGGCCATTGCCCTATGGGCCCTCATCGGTATGGTGATACTGCCCCTGGTCAGACAGATACAATTTCTCTTCACCAGCCAACGGCTCGCTAAGCGGCGAAAGCGGGCGCTGCTGGTTACCACATCGATCATTGGCTCGCTATTACTGGTTCTGTTTGCCATGCCCGCTCCTTACGCCAGCCATGCGGAAGGTGTCGTGCTTCCGCCCGAGGGGTCGGAAATCCGTGCCGGCGCGCAAGGGGAGGTGGTCAGATTGCTGGCGCAGCCCGATAGTCATGTCACACAAGACCAGCCTCTTGCGGTCATGGAAGATCCGTTTCTACAGACCGATTTGAAACGACTGGCCGGCCGGCTGAAGGCGCTGCGCGCGGAGTATGACTCCCTGGTCAATGATCAGAAATATGTAAAAGCGGAGATCCTGCTGGACGAGATCGGCTTGGTTGAAACAGAGATGGGGCAAAAGCAGGCAGAGGCTTCATATCTCACGCTCCGCAGTCCCGGAGAGGGCACCTTCGTGGTGCAACAGCCCGGCGATCTGCCCGGTCAGTTTCTGCGGCAGGGTGATCTGATCGGCTATGTGTTGGATGAGCGCAAGGCAGAGGTCAGGGTGGCGGTTTCCCAGGAGGCCATAGGTCTGGTACGGCTCTCCACTGAGGCGATCGAGGCGCGCTATGCCAATAGGCCGGCTGAAACCGTTCCGGTCAGGCTGTTGAGGGAGATTCCCGAGTCCCGGCAACACCTTCCAAGCCCCGCGCTGGGCAGACTGGGGGGCGGTGAGTTCCTACTGCACCCCGAGGATAAGGATGGCACGCGTCCCCTGGAGGCCGTGTTCGAGCTGCGACTGAAACTGGAGCAGCCGATTGCACGCCTGGGCGAACGCATCGTTGTCCATTTCGAACACCACCCACTGCCTTTGGGTTGGCAGTGGTATCGATCACTACGGCAGATGTTTCTCAAACGCTTTAATCTTTGAGCGGACGGCGAAACCTGTGCGAGGGCGTGTTCAGCGTGGGTCGGTTACACCTTGCACTTTGCTGATATGCCATGAATAACAATTAAAAACAGCAAGTTAGTTTCTTTTTTGAGTTGTCGGGTGAAACATTCGAGCTGTCCAGCCAACTCGAAAATCATCGACGGGCTCCTGTCCTCACTGAAACCGCACGGGTTAGGAATTCAGATCGCAGGCCCTCCTTAACGTTCGGGGCAAAATCACACTATTTTTTTCAAGAAATCTGTTTGTCGGTCGAAAAAGATCGTACGAGATAAAATCGCTCAGGAATTTAAATCTCCCATTGATAACTTTATTTCAGGCAATGTTTGGCACAGTTCAACTAGTGGAAGAAAAAAAATGCGAACAAATCTTCTGATAGGGGGGCTATTGTGCCTCTTTTCATTGGCAACGCTAGCGGAAGATGGCAGTACACTCGATGGTGTCATTGAGCCGTTTATGACAGTGGAGCTCAGCTCCCGTATCGATGGCATTATCGAAGTTGTTTCCGTGGATGTGGGGGACAGTATAGAAAAGAACCAGATCGTCGCCAGGCTTGAGTCCGCGGTCGAACTGGCTGCTTTGGAATATGCTCGCGCCAAGGCTTCGATAGACAGTGATGTGCGTCAGCAGGAGACCAGTCTTGCCTATGGTCAGCGCCAATTGAGCCGCATCAAGGAGCTGCACGAAAAGAAGCTTTCCTCTTTTCAGGACTACGACAAGGTTGAAACCGAAACCCGTCTGATCCGTTATAAACTGGCCCAGGCCAAAGAGAACAAACACTTGGCGGCGCTCGACCTGAAACAGGTTGAGGCGATCTACAATCGCCACACCATTCGCAGCCCCATCGACGGCATCGTGGTTGACCGCTATCTCAACCCAGGTGAGTCTGTGGAGGAGCATCCCATCGTCAAGATCGCCCAGATCAATCCTCTGCGCGTGGTAGTCGTTGCTCCGGTCTCCATGCTGGGCAAGATCAAAACCGGCCAACTGGCCATGGTGAGCCCGGAAATACCGGTTGGTGGCATTCGTCAAGCGGTGGTGAAGATCGTCGATCCCATACTCGATGCAGCCAGCGGCACCTTCCGCGTCCGTCTGGAGATACCCAATGAGGATTTCAGCCTGACCAGCGGATTGAGATGCCAGGTTCGCTTTCTCGATAAAATGGCGCCTCAGAAAGCGGAACCTTCCACCTCGAGGAGGCAGGATACCCTAGCGCAGGGGGCGTCGGTCATGGAGCAAAACGGGCCGGCCGACTCTCAAGCGGCGAAATCTGAGCAAAGGCTTCCCATCGCAACACCGAACAGTAGAAAGGAGATGCAGGGTCCCGACTATATGATAGTGACCCATGAGCCGTTGCTGCCCCTATCCAAAGCTACTCAGCAGGCAAAGGCACTCCATGAAAAGGGGGTGACAGATACCTGGATCATCACTAAAGGAGGGCTGAAAGGGCATATCTCTCTCGGCATTTTCAGCAACCGCAAGTGGGCCGAAAATTATCGACAGCAACTCTCTGACCTGGGTATTGAAACCAGCATCGTCAAGCGATGATATACCGCCGATCTAAAAAAAGACCCAATCCCCTGATCTGTGAAGAGTTGGAGCCCCGCCTACTGCTTTCCGCCGATCTGGCGGCCATTGCCGCCGACCTGATGCCGAACGACGTCGAGGCGCAGATCGACGATGGCGATCTGCAGGCCATCGAAACGGCGTTGCAAGCCGAGTTCCAGCTTCCAGGGGAACTAATCGAAACAACGACCAGCGAGCTGGTGATCATCGATACGGCCACACCGGACTACCAATCCCTGGTTGACGACCTGATTGCGGGCAATGACGACGGACGCAGCTTTGAGATCGTATTCCTCGACAGTGACGGCAACGGCATCGACCAGATCAGTGAAATCCTTTCACACTACCAAGACCTGAGCGCGATCCATCTGATCAGCCACGGCAGCGACGCCGCCATTCATCTCGGCGATACAACCCTCGATCTCGCGGCTCTGCAGCAGGCGGCGGAGCAGGTCGGCGCCTGGGGGCAGGCCTTGAGCGCCGAAGGCGATTGGCTGATCTACGGCTGTAATCTCGCCGCCAGCGCATCGGGGGAACAGTTTATCAACAGCTTTGCCGAGCTGACGGGCGCCGATGTGGCCGCCAGCGACGATCTTACCGGCCAGGGTGGCGACTGGGAGCTGGAGTACCAGGCAGGTAGCATTGAAACGGCCGCTGCCCTGGGCGAGGAGGGGCAACAGAACTGGCAGGGGGTGCTCTCTCTTACCCCCACCGGCAGCGAGACCCTGGTCAACCAGACAACAACTGGTAATCAGATCACCTATGATTCTTCAGGCAACCAAGTGGCCAGCGACAGCGCCGGCAACTTCGTTGTCGTATGGGAGGATCAAAACAGCGGCGATGTCTACGGCCGGCTGTACGATGCTAGCGGCACGGCCACGAGTGACGAGTTCCTCATCAACACCACGACCGCGGGTCTGCAACAAACAGTCACTGTCGCCATGGATGACGACGGCAATTTCATGGTGGTATGGACCGACTATTCTCAGGACGGTAGCGGCACCGGTGTTTATGCCCAAATTTACAATGCCGACGGAAGCCTAAATGGCGGAGAGTTTCTCGTCAATGAGACGACCGCGAACAGCCAGGGCATGGCTTCCGTGGCCGTGGACGGATCGGGCAATTATATCGTCACCTGGAGCAGTTATAGCCAGGATGAGGTGGACACTTTGGGCGTTTACGGTCGTCGCTTCGACGCCGACGGAAACCCCCTTAGTGGTGAATTTCTCGTCAACACAACCACCGTGTATGACCAGGAACTCAGCGCCGTGGCGGCGGACGACGCCGGCAACTTCGTGGTGGTCTGGCAGAGTGCGTTTCAGGATGGTTCCGGCACCGGCATCTACGGACAGCTCTACAACGCCTCGGGCATCGCCCAGGGCAGTGAATTCCTGATCAACACCACCACGGCATTCGAACAGTCCAGTCCCGAAGTCGCCATGGCCGCGGACGGCAGCTTCGTGGTCGCCTGGAGCAGCAATCAGCAGGATGGTTCGAGCTACGGCATCTATATCCAGCGATACGACGCGGACGGCACCGCTCAGGGCGACGAGACCCTGGTCAACACCACCACCGTCAATGATCAGAGTATTGTCGGCATCGCCATGGACAACGCGGGTAATTTCACCGTTACCTGGCAGAGCGACATGCAAGACGGCTCGTCCTACGGTATCTATGCGCGCCAATTTGACGCAAGCGGCACCGCTCTAACCGACGAAGTATTGATCAACACCACTACCACCGGCGGTCAGTGGTTCTCGAGCATTACCTGGAGCAACAACCAGGCGGTTGTGGTCTGGTCGGGCAGCGGCAGTGCTGACACAACTGGTACCTATTTCAGATTGGTCACCACGACTGTGCCCAACAGCTCCCCCGTCATCAGCTCCGACGGTGGTGGCGTGAGCGCCAATATCAATGTCGATGAAAACACCACCGCCGTCACCACGGTCACCGCCACCGACGCCAATCTCGACACGCTCAGCTACAGTATCGATCTGAGCAGCGCCGATGCGGACAAATTCAGCATAGATAGTTCCAGTGGTGTGCTGACCTTCGTCTCCGCGCCGGATTACGAGACGCCCGAGGATGCCGATGGTGACAATGTTTACGAAGTGACGGTGGAAGTGGATGACGGCAATGGGGGTACGGATAGCCAGGCCATTTCCGTCACCGTAGACAACGTCAACGAAGCCACCCCCGTGGCCAATAGCGACAGTATCAGCCTGGCCGAGGGCGGTACCGTCACCACACTGGTGGGCGGTTCCTCCACGGTGCTGAACAATGACACCGGCCTGCTCGATACCCCGGTGACGGTAAGCCTGGTCAGTGATGTGAGCTACGGCACCCTGACGCTCAACAGCGACGGTACCTTCAGCTACACCCACGACGGTTCGGAAAACTTCAGCGACAGCTTCACCTACCGCATCACCGACAACGATGGTCAGAGCAGCGACGCCACGGTGACCATCAGCGTCACCCCGGTGAGCGATACCACACCGACTGCCAATGCCGACACCATCAGTCTGGCCGAGGGCGGCACCGCCACCACCCTGGAAGGTGGTGCCGCTACGCT